>JBOFGJ010000818.1:0-1232 GCA_051649065.1 Flavobacterium sp.
ACCAACAAGAGACTTTAGAATAAAGCCTGATATAGTAGCTAAAGGTGAAGGATTGTATTCTACAATTAATGACTATTCCCGTACAGAAGATTATGTACTTAGAACAGATAGATATACTTATCTAGCAGGTACATCTATGGCTTCTCCTGTCGTAACATCATTAGTAGCACTATTACAAGAATGGGCTGTTAATGCGTTTAGTACTCCTCTTAGAGCAGCATCTATAAAAGGGTTAATTATTCATACAGCTTATTCACTTAATAAGATTACTGATAAAGAAAGTAATACTATAAAAAACCTTGGAAAGGGACCTAATGCAGTTTATGGATGGGGAGCTATTGACGCCGAAAAAGCAATGACTCTATTAAATAACTTATCTACTAATCGAAGTTATTTAATAGAAAATGAACTTGTCAATAAAAAAACTAAGAAATATATCATTACGAATAACTATGATAACAATGAGATCGAAGCAACTTTAGTGTGGACTGATCCAGCTTCTGTATTTGATTATAGTCTTATAGCGATGAGTAACAGTAAGCCTGTGTTGGTAAATGATTTAGATATGCGTCTTAAAACAAGTAATTTGACCTATTTGCCTTGGGCACTTAATAAAGATATAAATAATCCTATAGCTTTAGAGAAAGATAATGATGTAGACAATGTTGAGCGTATTACTTCCAAAAAATTAGTTAAAGGAGAAAGCACATTGACCATAAGTCATAAAGGAGGTATAATTCTTGGAAGACAAGAGTATTCATTAATCTTATCTTCTAAAGAACCAATATCAATTGTTGAAATAGATGCTAGTAAATCAGGAGATAGTACAACTGAAGAAATAGTAATCCTACCCAAAGAGATTACTGATTTAGATATTGGTATTTGGCCTAATCCTGTTGTGAATATAGCAAATTTAGATTATGATATTCAACAACTTAAAGTACATGAGTTGAAGATCTATGATCTAAATGGAAGATTAATAAAAGTAGTCAATGACGTTGACAAAAAAGCCCTGTCTTTAGAAGATTTGACTATAGGTAGATATATTCTAAATTTTATGACTAGCGAAGGAATAATAGTAAAACACATCGTTAAGAAGTAAGATAGATAATAAGAAAAGCCCTATTTCTTAAAATGAAATAGGGCTTTTCTAGTTTATATGACCGACATTATTTTTTTGTTTCTGTTTTTTGTGAAGTTTCTTTTTTAGCAGCTTCTTGTTCATGCTCATT
>JBOFGJ010000819.1:0-1485 GCA_051649065.1 Flavobacterium sp.
GTAATCTTAGATCCCATTGTCTTCACGATTTTCCACCCTCCAGACAACGTACCTAGACCGATAAATAAGAAAGATGCTAATGGCACCCATCCCCAATCGTGTACGAATACCTTAAAAGTATCTACTCCAGACACTAAATATTCTGGATCCATATCTACATTCACGTGATAGAAAATAACCGCAGCACCGATAATACCCATGACTTTCTGAGCATCATTACCACCGTGTCCTAAAGAGAACAATGCAGATGATACTAACTGTAAGCGTTTAAACCAAGTATCACATTTATGAGAATTAGAATTACGACATATCCACATAATACCTACAGTAATAAAATATGCCAATATCATCCCCAAGAATGGTGCACCGAAAATAAACAAGAAGATTGGAATTACCTTAGCATATACAATTACTGCCTCTCCTGCTGGTGCAAAACCACCTGCGTGAGCTACAGCTGCACCGATAAATCCACCGATAAGTGTATGCGATGAAGAAGAAGGAATACCTAACTTCCACGTAATCAAGTTCCAAATAATAGCGGCTACTAGCCCTGCGAAAATCACTTCTAATGTAATGAAATTCTCATTTACGGACTTCGCAATAGTATTACCAATCTTAAATTCTCCAATAATATATAGAGAGATAAAATAGGCAATAAAGTTAAATGCTGCAGCCCACAATACTGCTTGGAATGGTGTTAACACCTTAGTTGTCACGATAGTTGCGATAGAGTTCGCTGCATCGTGAAAACCATTAATATAATCAAAGCCCAATGCTAAAACGATAATAATCATCAGCATAATACCAGCTTGATTAGTAAACATTCCTAAGAAAAAATCCATAAATAATGTTCCTTTAATTAAGCGTATTTTACTGTAATTGTCTCTAACACGTTAGCAACGTCTTTACAACTATCTGTTGCTGTTTCTAGAGCCATCATTACCTCTTTATATTTAATAATCTCAATAGCATTAGTTTCATTTTCAAAAATATCAGCTACTGCTTTATCAAATACTTTATCAGCTTTACGTTCTAGACGAGAGATATTTTTACTTATTTCTGCCAAAGCTTCGAAGTTCTTGTTGTCTTTTAAGATTAAAAGCCCTTTAGCTACTTCGCTACATGCTTCTACGTTAGCCTCTGTAAGTTTTCTCAACGCTTTAGTCACTTTATCGATTTGGTATAATCTCATACGAGATGCCGCATCAGACAAGTGATCTGCGATATCATCAACAGCTGTAATTAGCTTGTGGATATCTTCACGATCAAAAGGAGTAATGAAGTTTTTTCCAAGTTCTACACGTGTAGTTTGAGCGATAGCTTCAATTTCTTGTTTTAATACTTCGACGTTTTTTAATAACTGATCTCTTTCTTTAGCTGGAGCATTTACTGCTTCATTTAAAGTTTCTGATAGTTTCTTAATCTTACCTGCTGCCTTTTCAAATAATGGATAGAAAGTCTTATCCTTTGGCACTAAAAACTGAA
>JBOFGJ010000820.1:0-1711 GCA_051649065.1 Flavobacterium sp.
ATAGAATGGATGCAGGATTTAGTGCATTAGCAGGATTCCAAGTTAATGATGGTTTGTTTATAGGTTATGCTTATGATGCTGATACTTCTAAGTTAGCTAGATTTAATTCTGGATCACACGAGGTATTCTTGAGATTTGAATTGTTTAATAAATACAATAAAGTTACGACAGCTCGTTTCTTCTAGGACAGCTTCTTTTATAAAATAAATAAAAATGATTTATGAACAGAGTTATATTCAGAAATAGTAAAGTTATATTTTTTTCGTTGTGCTGTTTAGTAGCATTTTCTCAAAATAAGTCTGCGAAATATGGAGATATTTTGTTTGAGCATTTATCTTTTAGTGATGCTATAAAAAGTTATGAGACTGCTATAAAAAGAGGGGAAACAAGTCAAGAAGTATATCGCAATCTTGCAGATGCATATTATAACAATGGAATGTATAAGGATGCAAATAAATGGTATAGTAAAATACTAAGTAGTTCAGAAGAAAAGTCTGAATTTGTATCATCTGATATTTATTTTAGATATGTACAAACTTTAAAAAGTGAAAGTAATTATACAGAAGCTGATAAAGTAATGGACATGATGGCGACTAAGTTTAAAGAAGATTTACGTGTAAAATTATATCTAACAGATAAATCATATTTAAAGTCTATACGTGCTAATCCAGGGGCATTTACAGCAACATTAATGGAGCGTGTAAATACTCCATTTTCTGAATATGGACCTGCAATGTATAAAGGACACATAATTTTTGCATCTTCACAAAATCGTACAGATTATTATCCCGCAATTCATAGTTGGACAAATGATCCATTTACTAAATTATATGCTGCACCTGTTTATATCGATGGGTATGTTGGTGATTCAAAACCATTCTCTAAGAATATTGAGGGTAAATTAAATGAATCAACACCAACTTTTTCTTTAGATGGGCAAACGATGTATTTTTCTAGTAATAATAGAGATCCATTAAAAAAACAAGAAGGGATTATTAGGGTAGAATTATATAAAGCAACTTTAGATAGCAAGAATAAATGGTCAAATATAGAAAGGTTACCGTTTAATTCTCAAAATTCTACTACAGCTCATCCAGCTATTAGCCCAGATGGTAAATGGTTGTATTTTGTTTCAGACAGAGCTGGTACTTATGGGCAGTCTGATTTATATCGTGTAGAAATACTTGGAGGAGGAGGCTTTGGAACTCCTGAAAACTTAGGTGATAAGATTAATACAGAGGGACGTGAAAGTTTTCCTTTTATTAGTACTAATAATATTTTGTATTTTGCTTCTGATGGAAGACCAGGTTTTGGTGGTTTGGACATTTATGGGGTCAAAATAAGTGAGGATGGATCTTTAGGAGATGTTATAAATTTAGGAGATTCTGTTAATAGTAGTTACGATGATTTTGCTTTCTATTTAGACCCTAATTGTAAATTTGGTTTTATGACATCTAATAGACCTGGAGGCGTTGGAAAGGATGATTTGTATTTTGTTAGAGAGATAGATGGAATAGAAATGGAGCTTTATCAGAGTATAAAGGGTAAAGTATATGATATTTTAAGTTCAAAATCTATTTCTGGCGCTAAAGTGGTATTGTATGATACGAATCATAAAAAAGTAGAAGAGGTTGTCACAGATGAGTCTGGTATGTATGAATTTATTGATAAAGTTTGTTCTGTTGGATATACTGTTGGTGTTGATAAAAGT
>JBOFGJ010000821.1:0-1539 GCA_051649065.1 Flavobacterium sp.
GCGATAGACATATAAACGAAAAGTAATTATACAAAATAGCTCTGAATTTATGAAAGGGCTGAGTTTAAAATAGTCCTGTGGACTGTTTTAAAACGAAGAGCCAGCAGTAGCAAGGCATGTAGTATGGTTTTAGAATAAATGAAAGAGAGATGAAGTAGAAATACTTTGCAGTATTTGGCTAATGCTTAATCTGGGTTTAACATATTAACCTCATTCACATCTTCATTATAGAATTTACCATAACTATATCGTTTAAGAATATCTACCCATCCTCCAAGTATTCCATCATACTCACCAAAAGTAATACTATCACCAAAAAATAAACAATTCGTTGATTTCATAACTTAACCTTTTTATTTACAAGTATAAACAAAAAAAACGGCAACTATTTTATAGTTGCCGTTGATATATTTAAAAGATTCAAACTACTAAAGTTCAAATGCTTTTTTAGGATTGTTATCTAATAATAACTCAGTTGGGTTTTCTAAAGCTTCTTTGATAGCTACTAAGAAACCTACTGACTCACGACCATCAATAATTCTGTGGTCATAAGATAATGCTAGATACATCATTGGGTGAATTTCCACTCTACCTTCTACTGCGATAGGACGCTCAATAATATTGTGCATACCTAAGATAGCAGACTGTGGAGGGTTAATGATAGGAGTAGATAACATAGATCCGAATACACCACCATTAGTAATAGTAAATGTACCACCTGTCATTTCATCAACAGTGATTTGTCCATCACGTGCTCTGATAGCTAAACGTTTGATTTCAGCCTCAACACCACGGAAAGATAATAACTCAGCATTTCTTACTACTGGCACCATTAATCCTTTAGGACCAGATACAGCGATAGAGATATCAGCGAAGTCATATTTAATTTGCTCTTGACCATCAATCATAGAGTTTACATCTGGATACAATTCTAAAGCACGAGTTACAGCTTTAGTAAAGAAAGACATAAATCCAAGACCTACACCGTGTTTCGCTTTAAAAGCATCTTTATACTCGCTTCTTAATTTGTTTACGTTAGTTAAGTTAACTTCATTGAAAGTAGTTAACATAGCAGTCGTATTTTTAGCTTCTACTAAACGCTCAGCAACTTTACGACGTAACATAGACATTTTTTTACGCTCCTCACCTCTAGATCCTCCTGTTGGAGTTCCCATAGATGCTTTAGCGTTTACTGCATCATCCTTAGTGATTCTACCATCTTTACCAGTACCAGTTACAGTAGCTGGGTTGATGTTTTTCTCATCTAAAATTTTCTTAGCAGCTGGAGATGCACTTCCAGTAGCATAAGTAGTAGCTGCAGCTTGCACAGGTTCAGCTTTAGGGGCTTCTACCTTAGGAGCCTCTTGAGCTGGTTTAGCCTCTGAAGAAGCACCTCCTGCTGGTTTTGCAGCACTCATATCAATTAGACAAACTACTTGACCTACAGCAACTGCGTCACCCTCTTCTGCTTTTAAAGTGATAATACCACTTTCTTCAGCTGGTAATTCTAAAGTTGCTTTATCTGAATCTACTTCAGCA
>JBOFGJ010000822.1:0-1176 GCA_051649065.1 Flavobacterium sp.
AATATATCCAGAGTACTTAACTTGTACTTCAGCTTGCTCTAAAATCTCTTGATCTAGATTATGTTCTTCTACATAAGTCTTTACTTTATCAAACTTAAGAATGTCCTCTAATTCAATTTGTGGACGTGAAAATACCTTAAACATCTTATCAGCTTGAGCCATTAATGAAGATCCTTTTTCTTTTAATATAGGGTTTCCTTCTTCTGGTTTCACGCTTGTTTCTTTAAAGAACTGTACGAAACTTTCAGCTTGAGTTTGCTTATGTTCCATTCTTCTCATACGTTTTTCAGATGCTAAACCAAGTTCAAAAGACATTGGAGTTAATCTAAAATCAGCATTATCTTGACGTAAAAGTGTACGATACTCAGCACGAGAAGTAAACATTCTATATGGTTCTTCTGTTCCTTTAGTAATCAAATCATCAATAAGAACACCTATATATGCCTCATCTCTTCTAAGAATTAGTTCTCCTTTTTGCTGTACTTTTAAGTGAGCATTCATACCAGCCATTAATCCTTGAGCTGCTGCTTCTTCATATCCAGTAGTACCATTAATCTGTCCAGCAAAGAATAATCCATCTACCAATTTAGTTTCTAATGTATGTTTTAACTGTGTAGGTGGAAAATAATCATACTCTATAGCATAACCAGGTCTAAATATTTTAGCATTCTCAAATCCTGCTACAGAACGAAGAGCCTTAAACTGAACTTCCTCAGGTAACGATGTAGAGAACCCATTTACATAAATCTCACAAGTATTCCATCCTTCAGGTTCAACGAATATTTGGTGTCTTTCTTTATCCGCAAAGCGATTAATCTTATCCTCTATCGATGGACAATAACGTGGTCCAATACTTTTAATACGACCTGTAAACATCGGTGAACGATCAAATCCTTCACGTAATAAGTCATGTACTTCAGGTGAAGTATACGTCATATAGCAATCTCTTTGCTCTACTAATGGCTTTGTTACATCTAAATACGAAAACTTAGAAGGATTAACATCACCACCTTGAACTTCCATTTTACTATAATCTAATGAACGTCCATCTACTCTCGGAGGTGTACCTGTCTTCATACGTCCCGAAACAAAACCAGCTTTTACTAAGTCTTCAGTAATACCATAAGCAGCACTCTCTCCTGCTCTACCTCCACCGAATTGTTTCTCACCGATATG
>JBOFGJ010000823.1:0-1039 GCA_051649065.1 Flavobacterium sp.
GAAACCAAAGGAGATATACTATACCTAACCTACCACGTACACGTCTATAGACAAGGTGGTAAAGAGGGCAATTTAGTCAATGGGTTTAACTACACCCAAAAAGAAGATTATAAAATCAATACAAACATTAAAGAAGTACACATTTCTTTAATTGATGATAATCAACAGGTACTAACAAGTAAAGTCGTTAAATTATAGAATAAAAAAACTCCTAAACGGTATGTTTTGGAGGTTATTAATACATTATTCCTTGTTGGTAAAAAAAATTGCCTAGACATTACACATCATCATAAACAATACATTAACTGAAAAGGTACTTTCTATACCCCACATAAAGTTAACCATTATTCCCTCAACACACTATCACTATTCAAAGACATTTACTACCTCCCACAGGACTACCTAACTATTTAAAAACTGGTCTATATACCTACTCCTAATTAAGTAGACATTTGCCTCAATATTTTTAAAGACGATTGTACTTATGACAACAACAAACACAGGAGTGACTAAACAACAAGTAGCCCTAAAAAACACAACAGCTACACTTATTAAAGCTACCTTAGAACACTTAGAAGACGCATCTATGTTATTCGATATGTATCGCGTATTCTACAGACAAGAATCTAACTACGAGAAAGGAAGACAATTCTTAAAAGGCCGCCTATCAAATGACCAATCACATATCTTCTTAGCGTATGTAGATGGACAGGCAGTAGGATTCGTACAGTTATACGAACTGTTTCACTATATTAAACTAGAGAAACAATGGCTCTTAAGCGATCTATTCGTACACCCTGAGTACAGAGGTATAGGGCTATCAGTGGCAATTATCGACAGAGCGAAGCAGTGGTGTGACGAGACGAATGCATGTGGTCTTATGTTAGAAACAGAGAAGACGAACGACATCGGTAATACACTATACCCTAGATGTGGATTCGTATATGACGGTGGACATAACTATTACTACTGGTGGAAGTAGTATTTGGCTAATGCTTAACCTGGGTTAAAGCAAAAAAGGTATTCTCGCGAATACCTT
>JBOFGJ010000824.1:0-1318 GCA_051649065.1 Flavobacterium sp.
CAACGAAATAGAGAAAGCATCAGAAAAGGCAAAAAAGGAGTTTAAAACACCAATGTTAGAGATGAAAGCTATAGGAATATTTGCTTTTGTTTTATTGGCTTTTATTGGCTTTGCATATCTGATGAATACCCAAGGGAAAGAGCTTAAAAAAGAGCGAGAAAGTAAGGAGCGATTTATCGAGTTTATTAAGGCTGATGAAAAGAGAATAAAAGAGTTCAACGAGTGGGCGAAGCAATAGAACTTGTTTTGTTTGGAAAATGCTAAAAAAACCTACATGCTTTTTGCGAGAGCAAAAAGACCCTTGAGCGATACTTTTCGACCTCCCTCTTGATAAGTTAGCATAACTGTCTTATTTTTTAAAAAAAAGCGTTACTTTTGGTAACATATAAAAACAAAAAAAGCTATCTAATCGGGTTGGCGCCCATATGATTTGATAGCTTATTTGATATTTTTCTTACATGGCAAATCTACTACAAAAAAGGGATTCCTCAAAGGACACCCTTAAAAAAAAGCAATGGTCTAAGTACGTCAGCAAGGGTATATCCTTATCGCTGATGAACTTCAATCCGAAGTCTAAACTTTTCAAATCTTACAAGAACAGTACTTACTGTGCTGAAACACTTCTTACCAATGAAGTGGGTAAAATACATACAACTTATTGTAAAAATCGTTGGTGTCTTACATGTGGACGTATCAAGACAGCAAGGCTTATCAATGCTTATCTTCCTCAATTAGAGGAATTATTTCAACCTGTTTTTATAACTCTTACACTTCCTACTGTGTTAGGTTCAGAACTTGGTATGCGTATTGCTGAAATGGAGAAAGGTTGGAGAGATATTTATAAAAACACAAAACAAGGAAAATACAAAAAGACATATCAAATTTTTAAAGGTATTCGAAAGGCAGAATGCACCATTCGCCCAGGAGGATTATATCATTATCATTTTCATTTTATTATAGACGGTTGGGCAGAGGGAGAATGGCTTATTTCTCAATGGTTAAAACGGTTTCCACAAGCCAATCGATTGGCTCAAGATATTCGATTTGCGGATGAGTTTTCTTTTAAAGAGCTTTTTAAGTATGCGTTTAAAGCTGAAGTAAAGAGTGGTTCTAAAACAAATGCAGAGCGTTACGATCTTGTGTTTAATGCTTTGAGAGGTAAACGAACTTATCAAGCATTTGGAGGAATTAAAGCAATAGAAGAAGATTTTGATGAGGATGATTTA
Source organism: Flavobacterium sp. (assembly GCA_051649065.1). Taxonomy (GTDB): domain Bacteria; phylum Bacteroidota; class Bacteroidia; order Flavobacteriales; family Flavobacteriaceae; genus Flavobacterium. The sequence continues at coordinate 1,227 of JBOFGJ010000824.1, forward strand.
ACCGATGCTATTGTACTTGAGGGAATGGCAAATCGAATATTCAAATGGTGTACAGATGATTGGTATGACAAGGAAAGCGGGAATGCTCTTGT
>JBOFGJ010000825.1:0-3209 GCA_051649065.1 Flavobacterium sp.
GGAAAGAGATTAGATAACTTTAGTCGCTTAGAGGAACAGCGCAAAGTACTTGACGAGATCTGTGAAATAGCAGAGCGTGAGACAGTGGATGTTGTCTTAATAGCAGGTGATTTATTTGATGCTTTTAACCCACCCGTAGAGGCTGTAGAGTTATTTTATAAAACATTGAAACGCCTTGCCAAAAACGGTGAGCGTCCTGTCATCGCTATAGCAGGTAACCACGATAGTCCTGAGCGCATAGATGCTCCGGATCCATTAGCACGTGAGTGTGGGATTATCTTGATAGGATTACCTAATACTGCTGTGACACCATTTGAGATCGAGAACCAATTTAAAATATCGAAGTCAGCCAATGGCTTTTTTGAATTGAAGTTAGACCGATTTAAACAGCCGATACGCATACTACATACTCCTTATGCTAACGAGATTAGACTTAAGAAAGCCTTAGATACTGAGGATAAGGGGACTGCCCTTAATGAAGTACTAAGGGAGAATTGGCAAGCATTAGCAGATAAATATTGTAAGACTAAGGGAGTGAATTTACTGATTTCACACCTATATATGATGAATCGCAATGGAGAGTTGATAGAAGAACCTGAAGGAGAGAAACCTCTAAAGGTGGGTAATGCAGATATTATCTATAGTGATATCATCCCAGAGCAAGTGCAGTATACCGCTCTTGGGCATCTACATAGAGCACATCAAGTAGGTCTAGAGGATAGACCAGTGGTGTATTCGGGTAGTCCGCTTAGTTATAGTTTTAGTGAGGCAGGACAGCAGAAGTGCGTGATGATATTAGATGCAGAGGTAGATAAACCGATTACCTATACGCAAATACCTCTAGAAAGTGGACGTCAGCTGTCTCGTATGAAGTTTAGCAGTGTGGATGATGCAGTGGAGTGGTTAGTAGCTAATCCGTATCAATTAGTGGAGTTAACCATCGTTAGTGATACGTTTTTAAATGCGGATGATATGAAGAGGTTATACTCTGCTCACAATGGTATTATCACTATTATTCCTCAGGTCACACTGTGTGACAAAGGCGATCAAGCTAATGTGAAGCAAGTCAATCTGGATCAAGATATGCAAGGGCTGTTTAGAGATTACTTTAAAGAGAGAAATAAAGGGCAAGAGCCTAATGAAGAATTAATGGATTTGTTTAAAGAGATATTAGAGTAGTACAGTATGATACCAATTAAGTTAACGATAGAAGGACTGTATTCATATCAAGAGAAGCAGGTTATAGACTTTACAAATCTGATAGAGGCAGGGTTATTCGGTATATTCGGTAAGGTCGGATCAGGTAAGTCGTCGATATTAGAGGCAATCTCTTTCGGTTTATATGGAGAGACAGAGCGTATGAATAAGAACGATAAGCGTGCTTATAATATGATGAACCTAAAGTCAGACCGCTCGGTGATTGATTTTGAGTTCTATAATTTTAAAGAGGAGAAGTATCGTATCTATAGAGAGTTTAGAAGAAATTCTAAAAAATTTGATGATGTAAAGAAAGGCGATACTACACTATATAAGGATGAAGATGGTATCTGGGTACCTCAGAAGGAGCTTAATATGCCTAATGTAATAGGATTGAGTTATGAAAACTTTAAGCGTACAATCATTATCCCACAAGGGAAGTTTAGAGAGTTTATCGAATTAGGCGGTAAAGACAGAACCAAGATGATGCAGGAGATTTTCGGTTTAGATCGTTTTGATTTGGCAGATAAGGCCAAGCGTCTATATGGCACTACTAAGGAGAGTCTAAACGTAATAGAAGGAGAATTAAAGAGTTTTAGTCAAGTTACCACGGAGGAAATTACACAAAAGAAGACACTACATCTTCAGGAGAGTGAGAAGAGTAACGAGCTGAACAAAACATATAAGCAAGAGAGTGAGAGCTATCAACAACTCAAAGCAGTGAAGGATGACTTCGAGACATTGGCAACGAAGAAGACTGAATTAGCACAATTAGAGGAGAAGGTACCACAAATAACTACTCAAAAGAATGAGCTGATTCAGTATGAACAGCTAGATAAAGCATTCTCTGCTGTGTTAGTAGAACAGAAGAATGTAACTGAGAAAGTAGCTACTAGGGAGACAAGATTAAACACCGTCACTAAAGAAGCAACTGATCTACAAGAGCAATTCACTAAAGTTAGCAATGAGCTTAAGGTAGCGGAGCAACAATATGCAGGTCTAGAACACCTAAAGGCTGAACTGTATGAGCTAAACTTAATTAAGGAAATCAAGAAAGCACATAATGCTAAGATTATTCTACTAGAGCGTCATAAGAAGGGACAGGCTTTTGTAGAGCAAGCAGAGCAAGCTTTTAAGGCAAGTAAAGAAGCTTTAACTCATCAGGAAAATGAACTAAATACCGCTAAGGGTAATCGAATAGATACAACTATGTTGATGTCTTTAGATGCGTGGTTTACGCAGCAGTCTTTTTTTGAGAAGAATATGCAAGAGGTACAGCAGTCTATGGCTTCATTAAATACTGAGATACATGCAGTAGATAGTGATATCGCAGGACTGAAACTAAAAGATATTAATCATTGGGAACAGGAGATTGAGAATTATAGAACTGTTTTTGATAAGGAGATTAATGATATAGAATTAGAGTTACAGAATCTTAGAGTTGCACAGGAGTTGGCACGTTATGCTAACGAATTACACGATGGGCAAGCCTGTCCATTATGTGGATCAGCACACCATCCTCATATTCTACAGGGGAACGATGTGACTATATCTGTACAGCAGTGTGAGAATCGCTTAAAGGAGGTAAAGGATAAGCAAGACAGATTAAAGAAATACGAACGCAAGGCTGTTAGTCTATTTGATAAGAAGAAGTTACTGTTAGGTCAAGGGCAAGAGAACCAACAAAAGGAACAAAACCTTAGACAACAAGTAGAACTTCATCAGCTTAACTTCGTATGGACTATAATAGAAAAAGGAAATACAGAGCAATTTGCCAATCTTAAGAAACAAGCTGAGGTAATTAATAAGCAAGTAGAAACACTTGAGAAGAAGTTAACTGTAGTCACTAAAGAAGTTGAGCTACACCGTAGTCAAGTAGAGAAGTTCACTAAAGAATTAGGAAGTATAGAACTAGAAGGTGCAAGTCTAGAAAGTGATGTTAAGTCTAAGAGTGAGCAAATCATCAGACTTCAGATAGACACGTATCTAAACTTAGAAGAAACAATATTAGC
>JBOFGJ010000826.1:0-1130 GCA_051649065.1 Flavobacterium sp.
TGGATGGAATGCTAATTTATTAGGAAAGATAGGACTGACAGATGAGGATATAGTAGCGTTTCAAGAGGATATCTTTCAGCTGTTAAACAGTCCATTGTCTAAAGTGGTTAATGAGGCATTAGATACCTTGTTTAAAATAGCAAAAGAGAAAACATTTCAAGCAGAGACTTTCATTAATCACTTGCCAATATTGATGAGTAGTACAGTGAAAGCGACTATTAATAAAGTATTGCGTATTGTGGCTACTTTTGATAAATCGCACCCTACCTATAAAGAGGGTAGTGCGGTGGCATTAGTAGGAGCATTCCACATACAAGATCAAGCTTTGCAAACCAAGATAGCAAAGCAAATCATTAAATATGCAAAACCTAATGAGGACTTAAACGCTCAGTTAGCTGCTTATCAAGATATGATGATGAGTGAGACAAAGACGTTGTTAGCTGACTATATCACAGCTGAGGCTATAGTTCTTGGAGAAATGGTAGAAGAGGGAGAGATGGAGTTAATGCCTATCGCACCAATTGATACAGTAGAAGATTTGATCTTCCATTGTAGTTCAATTTGGAGTACAGATAATCACTATATCTTTGATCAAACTGTAGATGCAGTAGTGCGATTATCACCAGAGATTACAGTTGAGCATATAGATCAGTTATTACCAGCTTTTGACAAGGCATATAAGAAGATAAAAGATATTTGGAGTGGTACTCCTAAGCAGAATGTGATAGCGTTTTGGATGTTAGAATGGTCGCGTATGCTAATGGAGGATACGGCATTAGATACCACAGCCTTAGAGAAGATATATAAGAAACACAGTAAAGAGGAGTTGTACTCTCATAGTCAGACTTCTTTAGCGGATGTGAAGTTAGAGCCAAGTAATAGATTTAAGTATTACTACTCAGCTATGCGTCCTTATTTGACTATCTATTTTTATAGTTTACAGTTGTTAAAAGAGAAACGTCAATTCCCTATTTTGAGCTTACCTACACACGAACCATTTTATATAGATGCAGTGGTACTTGTAGATAGGTTAGCGGTATACCAAAAACAAGGTGAGCTTATCGATGCTTTAGACCTTCAGATAGCTTTGGCTCGTTTAAATACAACCACTTTTACAGAAGGCTTAGCAC
>JBOFGJ010000827.1:0-2226 GCA_051649065.1 Flavobacterium sp.
TTGACGAAGTTATTACAGGCTGCTGATTATGATGTAGAGAAAGCAGAGAGAGGAATTATCTTTATCGATGAGATAGATAAGATTGCTCGTAAGAGTGATAATCCATCTATTACACGTGATGTATCTGGTGAAGGTGTTCAACAGGCGTTATTAAAATTACTTGAAGGAAGCGTAGTGAATGTTCCACCTAAGGGAGGAAGAAAGCACCCAGATCAGAAGTTTATTGAGGTGAATACGAAGAATATTCTTTTCGTGGCAGGTGGAGCGTTTGATGGTATTGAGAGAATCATCTCTAAGCGTTTAAATATGCAAGCTGTAGGATATAAGTCTACAGTAGAAGGAGAATTAGTAGATCGTACTAACCTAATGCAGTATATCATTCCTAAAGATATTAAAGATTTCGGGTTAATTCCAGAGATTATAGGAAGACTACCTGTATTAACGCATATGGATCCATTAGATAAAGTTACTTTACGTGCTATCTTAACAGAACCTAAAAATGCCTTGATTAAACAATACGAAAAATTGTTTGAGATGGACGGTATTAAGTTTACGATTACAGATGAAGCTTTAGACTACATTGTTGATAAAGCTCTTGAGTATAGACTTGGTGCACGTGGATTAAGATCATTATGTGAAGCTATTCTAACTGATGCTATGTATGAATTGCCTAGCCAAGATGAAATAAAAGAACTTAATGTGGATAGAGACTATACAGTTCACGCATTAAATAAGAATTTACTGCAACGATTAGAAGTTGCATCATAAAGAAAAGAGGCTGTCCCACAAGACAGCCTCTTTTTTATTGCATAAACTTCTTTTTCAAGTTCATATATTTTTTGAGTTGATTGGATGCTATTTTCTTTTGACTAATTAGATGTTCTAATTTATTATCTAAAGCGTTTACCTCTAACATTAAATCAGAATATGATTTAAGGGCTGTTTTATCGCCGTATAGCGCCTTTATATATAAATCGGTATATGCGTTAGCATGCGTGTCATAAATAGATAAAATAGAGTCTATTTCGACTTGATATTCTTTATTTTCTTTTGTTTTTTCAGTAGATATGTGTTGTCCTTCATTGCAACCAGAAAATAGTGTAAAAGCAACAGTTACTAATATGTAAATATACTTCTGCATAAATATTTTATAACTAATAATAGAACAAAGTTATAAGCTATTACTGATAGTATTTTACGGAAAACCTCATTTAGTGATATTTTGTTATTATTTAGAGGAAAGCAATTCTAAGAAAAGCTTAAATAATGCCTAAATCTTTAGCTAAACTAACTAAGTGAATAGTATTTCTAGCATTTAAAGTAGCCTTTAGTTTACTAATCTTTTTTTCCACACTACTTGTACTCGATAGGGATGAATCAGATTCTTTCAATTTGTTGCTTATTTCTGTTTGAGAATATCCCTCTGCTAATAAACTTAATATGGTAAGATCAATATCTAACAATGTTATGGTTGTAGGATTATTAGTAATCTCTTTGATATTAGGAGATAAAAAAGGTTTGAGCTCCTCATGTTGTATGTATTCGATAGCAGAGAGTAATTCCTTTATGCTATCTCTGCCTTTACTAATATAAGCATTGACATTTAGACGAGTTATTAAGTCATTAACTTCTATATACCTATCCTCTATAGAATAAACAATAATTTTGATATTACTATCGTGTTCTCGGATTTGTTTGATTAAATCAGCTCCTCCTTTAAGTTTAGTTTCTCGATGATCTTTGACAAAAGACAAATCAGAGATAACTAAATCAAAAGGAGCATTATTGTTTTTAGCACCTTGAATCTTTTGCCAGGCATCATCGCAGTATTTTGTCCCATAGATTTCTGCTTTGGGTTCAAATTTAGATAAGGCCTGTACGATACCAAAGTTAATGCTGTCATAATCTTCGACAATTAATATTTTTTTAAACATAGTTCTTTTTTGGTAATTGTATATTATATTTTACTCCTAATTGATTAGCAGAATCAAATATAAACGTTCCTCCAATATTTGTAATACGGTTTTCCACATTCGACAGTCCATTTATTGCTTTTAGTTCTTTATGGATTATTCCTACCCCATTATCAGAATAGAAAATTTTAATATTTTTTTTGTCTTCACTAAATTTAAACACAACTATCGTCGCCATACTGTGTTTAGCCATATTGACTAAAAGTTCTTGGATTACTCTATAAATTGTGATTTTTTGATTTTCGTCTAAGAG
>JBOFGJ010000828.1:0-7153 GCA_051649065.1 Flavobacterium sp.
CCATTCTATCACTTAGAGGGTAAAGATAATATCGTGATGTTCTACACAGACCGTTATAAAGAACAACCGCTATTGATAAAAGGAGCTGGTGCCGGAGCAGAAGTTACAGCGTCAGGGATATTCGCTGATGTAATAAGAATTGGAAGTAAATTGTTATAAGATGAAAGAAATTAAGATATTTTGTCCTGCTACTATCGCTAATCTATCTTGTGGATTCGATGTATTAGGAGTGTGTTTAGATAATGTAGGTGATGAGATGATCATCACTAAGACAACTGAAAAAGGTGTTCGTATCAAAGAAATTATTGGTGCTGATTTACCTCTTGAAGTAGAGAATAATGTAGCGGGAGTAGCTGCCTTAGCGTTATTAGAGAAGTTGCAACCCGACTTTGGTTTTGAGATTGTTATTCACAAGAATATCAAGGCGGGAAGTGGTATCGGAAGTAGTGCAGCTAGTAGTGCAGGTGCAGTCTATGGTATCAATGCACTATGTGGATATCCATTGACTAATAAAGAACTAATCTACTATGCGATGCAAGGAGAAGCTTTAGCAAGTGGTGCACCTCACGCTGATAATGTAGCTCCAGCGTTATTAGGCGGTTTTGCTTTTATACACAGTTATGAACCTTTAAATATTGTGCATATTGAAGCCCCTAAAGAATTATATGCTACTGTTATCCACCCTCAGATAGAGTTAAAAACTAAAGATGCTCGCTCAGTATTAAAACAAACAGTAACATTAAAACAAGCCATCACGCAATGTGGTAATCTTGGTGGATTGATTTGTGGACTTTATACTTCGGATTATGATTTGATCGGCAATTCGTTACACGATGAGTTTGTTGAACCAAAGCGTTCATTGTTGATCCCTAATTATGCACAATTAAAACAAGCTGCTTGTGACAATGGAGCATTGGGAGGTGGTATCTCAGGTGCTGGACCATCTGTATTCGCACTAAGTAAAGGAAAGGCAAATGCAGAGCGTGTCGCAGAAGCCATGCGTCAAGTAGTGAAAGATGCAGGGTATGAATTTGATATTCACGTGTCACCTATTAATTCACAAGGTATAAAGGTATTGTAATGAAGTATTATAGTTTAAATAATCCTCAGCGCATCGCTTCATTTAAAGAAGCAGCAATACAAGGTATTGCAGAGGATAAAGGGCTGTTCTTTCCAATAGAGATTCCTAAATTAGAAAAGGCTTTTTTTGATAATATACAGCATCTAAGCAAAGAAGAGATAGCATACCAAGTTATCTCTCCTTTTGTAGGCAATGATATCGAAGAGCAGGAGTTAAGACAAATCGTTAGAGAGACTCTAGCTTTTGAGTTTCCTGTTGTTCCTATAGATAAAGATGTGTATACTTTAGAACTATTTCACGGACCTACATTAGCATTTAAAGATGTAGGCGCAGGATTTATGTCTAGATGTTTAAGAAGTTTTGTCAAAGGGAAAAAAGATAAAGTAACTATTCTCGTAGCCACATCAGGTGATACAGGAGGGGCTGTAGCGCACGGATTCTATGATGTAGAGGGTATTGAGGTGGTTGTCTTATACCCAAAAGGAAAGGTTAGTAGCATCCAAGAGAAACAATTAACAACACTAGGCAAGAATATTAAGGCTATAGAGGTAGAGGGAAGTTTTGATGATTGTCAAGCGATGGTGAAGAAAGCGTTCTTAGATGAAGGTTTAAAAGACTGTCATCTTACTTCAGCCAACTCCATTAATATTGCACGTTGGTTACCACAGATGTTTTACTATTTCTTGATGTATAGGGAATTACAACATCTAAATAAACCCTTAGTAGTATCTGTGCCTAGTGGTAATTTTGGAAATATTTGCGCAGGGATGTTAGCTCAAAAGATGGGTTTACCAATAAACCATTTTATCGCAGCTACTAATGCTAATGATACCATACCAAGATTCTTCTCATCTAAAGCATACACACCAAAACAAACGATAGAGACTATCTCTAATGCAATGGATGTAAGTGATCCGAGTAATTTTGTGCGTATTCTAGAGTTATTTGCTAAAAACGCCAAGGAATTAAGTAATAATCTGTCAGCCTATTCTTTTACAGATAAGGCTACATTAGAATTAATAGAAGAACAATATGAGAAGAGTGGCTATCTACTAGACCCTCACGCTTCAGTAGGATATTTGGGAATTAAGGAATATGCTAAAGAGCATAAAGATTTTACAGGAGTATTCTTAGGAACAGCACATCCTGTTAAGTTTCCAGAGTGCATAGAAGAACTGTTAGACATAGAGATTCCAGTTCCTGATCGTCTTAAGGATATTATGAAAGGGGAAAAGAAAAGCACTATAATTCAGAATTATGAAGAGTTAAAAGGAATACTTTTAAAGTAATAATAGATTATAGTTTATAAAAGAAAAGGTTTGGTGTCTCACTAAACCTTTTCTTTTTTTTGTATCTTTACATTAGGTATAAACAGTTAATCGGTAGATGATTAAGATCTGTTTATTCATCTTCTCATCTTAAATGTCTATTTTTTGACAATTTTTCCTTTTAGTTAGTTTATCCGTATATATTGCAGGGTTTCTTGTGGTTTTGTTTTGAGTGAGTCCGTAGTGAGTCCGTAGTGAGTCCATAGTGACTCCATTAAAAGAGGCTTTTTAATGGAGTCACTATGCTCTCACGATGTAGTCATTATACATTCATCCAAAACTATTCTACTATATAGTAAGTGGTAGATAGTAATTTCGGAGGATTAGGTAGAGAAAGTTTAAATGAAAAGAAGTATTTGTCCTGATTTAGGATAGATTGAGGAGTCAATCTGTTGAATAATACAAAGATACTTGCCTTTTTTAATATATTCGAAGAGGTGGTTTTTTTGTTTAAAGCGATTGAGTATTTCGTAATTTGGGTGTATGGTATTATTGATTCTACTTATCTTTGTGCTTCAAAATACAGTGAATATGATTAAAGTAGTACCCTTAAAAGAAGGAGATTTTTATGAAGATGAGGTAAAGAACTTTTTACCCATAGGAGATAAGGTATTGACCACAGAAATACAGTTAGCAGTACAGCCCTTTTTGATTAGAACTGATAGTCACAATACATTACTTGATGTTGGGCTAGGTTATCAAGAGAATGGAGAATATGTCATCGATAAACTATTGGCAAAAGAGGGGTTAACTCCTTTAGATATTGACAGGGTGCTGATGTCACACTTGCACAAAGATCATATCAACGGTTTGGTTGAAGAAACAGAAGAAGGATACATAGGGCGTTTCCCAAATGCGAAGATATACATTCAGCGTAGAGAGGTAGCCTTTTCAGAGTTGTCGATGGATGATATTTCTTTTGATTACGATATTTTAGAGGAGGCATTGGCATTACCTAATATTATATGGATGAATGATGATCAGGGCAGTATAGATGAGCATATCACTTATCAAGTGGTAGGAGGACATACACCGTATATGCAAGTATTTTGGATTAAAGACGAGGAGCAAATCATATTTTATGGTGCGGATAATTTACCGAAGCATAGTTACCTAGAATTTAATATGGCTTTTAAAAGTGATTATGATGGCAAGCTAGCGATGAAGTGGCGTACTGAATGGAAGATACAGGCGGAGGCAGAGCATTGGACAGTGTTATTCTATCACGATATGGAACGAGCAGTGTATAGTTGTGAATAAATAAATAATAATAAGCTAATTAGTTGTATATTAGATATTATTATCTTTAAAAAGAGTATCTATGAGTAAAAGAGATATGTTTATAGCATTAGTGAAGTTATTAGGGTTCTACTTATTTCTTACTTATTTTTTGTCTCTATTAAGTAGTCTGTACTATCTGATTACTGTAAAGGAAAATACCTTTGGTAATTCACTATCAGATATAAGTCAACATATCTTTTTGTTAGTAGTATTTACTATATTTATGTTATATGCAGATAAGATAGTTAGTCTATTTCGTTTGAATAAAGGTTATGAGACTGATAATATTGAAGTAGGTAACGTGACTGCTGTTGATATAGTTAAGGTAGGGATATTTATTATTGGAGGAATACTCATTGTAAGTAATTTGCCTTATATGATTACGTGGATTATACAGCGATTTACTGTAGCTATCAGAAATGAGAATATGCCTCTTTATGATGAATATGGTGCTTTTAGGGCTTTTGGTAATTTAGTTTTAGGATTCTTACTGTTAGCTAACTTTAATAGAATAGGCAAGTGGTTTGTCAAATGGAATAAAGAGGAATAAATTATGATATAACCCTTTTGATCTTGATAAGATTAGAAGGGTTTTTTTAGGCTCTCGTTTATTATTCTTTCATACCTTTAGCACTTTATTTAATCCCCGTGAATATGACATTACAGAAGATCTTAGTGGTTGATGATGAAGAGAAGTTGCGCAAGCTTTTATCGCGTATTATAGAGTTAGAGGGCTTTGAAGTACATCAAGCCTCTGATTTAAAATCAGCGAATAAGAAGCTAGCACAAGTACCTATCGATGTAGTGTTATGTGATGTGAAGTTACCAGATGGAAATGGGGTAGCTTTTGTAGAACATATTAAGTTAGTACATCCTACTGTTGAGGTAATCTTACTTACGGCTTATGGGAATATCCCTGATGGAGTACAGGCGATTAAGAATGGAGCTTTTGACTATATCACTAAAGGAGATGACAACAATAAAATTCTTCCATTACTATATCGTGCCTTAGAACGCGTGGCAATAAATCGCACCTTAGAAGAGAATAGAGCAGAGGTAGAAGATGAGGTTACAGGCTTTGATCAAGTAATTGGTAAGTCTTCTTCCTTTATGGCAGCTATTCATTTGGCTAAGCGAGTTGCTCCAACTAATGCTACGGTATTATTAACTGGAGAAACAGGAACAGGAAAAGAAGTCTTCGCACAGGCTATTCACCGTGCAAGTAATAGAGCAAAACACAGCTTCGTAGCGCTCAACTGCTCTGCGTTTAGTAAAGACTTATTAGAGAGTGAATTGTTTGGGCATAAAGCCGGTTCGTTTACCAATGCGATGAAAGACCAGAAAGGGCTATTCGAAGAAGCACATCAAGGAACTATATTCTTAGACGAAATAGGTGAAATGCCTATCGAACTTCAGGCTAAGCTACTTCGTGTATTAGAAACGGGTGAGTTTTTAAAAATAGGAGATACCAAGCCAACTAAGGTAGATGTACGCATAATCGCGGCTACTAACCGTAACTTCGAGAAGGAGATAAATGAGGGACATTTTAGAGAGGATTTGTATTATCGTATCTCTGTATTTGAAATCAATCTTCCTGCATTGAGAGAACGCATTGATGATATTCCGCTATTAGCAGAGCTTTTTAGAAAGCAGTTTGCAGCAGAGCAACGCAGTACCGTACAGGCGATCTCTACTGAGGCATTAGAAGCGATGAAACTATATCCGTGGCCAGGTAACATCAGAGAGTTGCGCAATGCGATGGAACGCGCTATTATCTTGTGTATGCATACCAAGTTAGAGGTAGGTGATTTACCTTACGAAGTACAACAAAAATACAAACCTACAGAAGATGGTTTATTAGCACTTGATTTAGCCTCTGTAGAAAAACAACATATCCAAAAAGTACTTCAACATACTAATGGCAATAAGACCAAGACAGCAGAACTGTTGGGCATTGCCTTAACTACGCTATATCGCAAGATGGCGGAGTATGGGATAGGGTAGATGTGCTAATTATAGCACTTTGTATAAAAATGCACTAATTAATACATTTTTTAAAAAATGTATTAATTAGTGCATTTTTTATGTATATTCGTAGAAGTAAATAGATAGTTATGATAGCAGTTATTACTGGAGATATTGTTAATTCGAGAAGTGTAGATCCCAAGGAATGGCAACCTCAATTGAAGTCTTTTTTGGAGACAAGCATTAATAACGTGTCTAAATGGGAAGTATATAGAGGAGATAGTTTTCAGATTGAAACAACGATAGAAAAGGCTTTTGAACTTGTTTTGATGATTAAGGCTCTAGTTAAACACATCAGTAATCTTGATGTGAGAATGAGCATAGGAATAGGTGAGCAAGGTTATACTTCTGAGAAAGTAACAGAGTCTTATGGACAAGCATTCATTAATTCGGGAGAGGCATTTGAAGAATTAAAGGATAAGACTCTGCGTATAAAAACGAATGACAGAGAGTTTAATGATTATTTTAACCCTATCTTAGGGTTGATTAGTTTTATAGCTGATCAATGGAAACCTGCAACTGCAGAAGCAGTCTTCTATGCACTAAGCAATAGAAATATGTTGCAGAAAGAAATAGCTGTATTGATGAATAAAGACAGTACTACTATTAGTAGAGCATTAAAACGAGCTGCTTATGAAGAGATAACGGATATTCTAAAATTATATGCTAATAAAGTAACATTATGCTTGACTTAATCATCAAAGTAGTATTTGCTCATTTAATAGGAGATTTTGTACTGCAAACAAATAAAATGGTAGCGGACATTAAGCATAAGGGGATTAAGTCTCCAGCTTTACTTACGCATACTGCTATTCATTTTATCACTCTATTAGTTATTATAGGATTTGAAGAGAAGTATATCATAGGAGTGTGGATATTATCTATGTTACATTTAGTGATTGATATCTTTACTAAGATCTACTTGTCAAAAAAACTAAACTCAATTAAGGTACTACTCATAGATCAAGGGCTACACGCTATTAGCATTGCTTTGTTCGTGTACTATTATTATCCTTTTGAGATAGATTGGACGATAATAATGGGTAAGAATGCTTTAGCATTATATAGTGCAATAGTATTACTAGTATATGCCTCTCCGATTATTATTAAGAAACTGATAGAGCTTCTAAATTTTACTGTACCAAGTAATGGATTAGCTAATGCAGGAAAGTATATTGGTATTTTAGAACGCTTATTTATATTCTTATTTGTGGTATTGCAACGTTGGGAAGGAATTGGTTTTTTATTAGCTGCTAAGTCTATCTTTCGATTTGGAGATTTGAAAGCAAATAAGGAAGTTAAATTGACAGAGTATATCTTGATTGGAACCCTTATGAGTTTTGGATTGGGAATTGCGATAGCTTTACTGTATAGTTTTGTTATTTCACTTTAAAAGATATTTTATGATATTTAAGCTCCTGATTAGGGAGCTTTTTTT
>JBOFGJ010000829.1:0-1687 GCA_051649065.1 Flavobacterium sp.
AAATAAAAAAAAGAGATCGATTTTTTTGTGATTTTACTCAAAAAACAGATAATTATTGTTTTTAGAGAAAAAAAGTTGAGTAGCAGTTTAAAAATAATAACTTTCTCAATTGAATAATTATTGAAATAGTAAAAAAGTAACACTGTTTTTTTGTAGAAAAGAACATCAAATTGTTGTTAAAAAGACTTTACAATTGAATTAATTAGCCACCTTTGTATACTATTAAAAAGAATAAAATAAGATGAGAAGAATAAGTATTGTTGCAGTATTATTAGTTGGAATAGCATTTGTCTCTTGTAAGAAAGAGAAGAAAGTAGAGGCTATAGAACCTTTAGAAGAGGTAATAGAATTTCAGGAGCCTAAAGCTGATGCTGTTGGATCAAATATTGTATTAGGAGTAAGTAACTTTTTAAAGAATGAGTTTCTGACAGAAGGTGATTTAAAGGTGATGACAGATACAGACCGTCAGTTTAAGCTGTATGCTATTGATCTAAATGGAGATGGGAAGAAAGAAATCTTTGTAAGTCTTACAGGTACTTATTTCTGTGGATCAGGAGGGTGTACTACTTTGCTGCTTGGATCTGATTATAAGTTAATCACGAAGTTTACAGTGATGCAAGGGGCTATTTTTGTAGAACCTACTGTAGAGAATGATTGGAAAGTCTTAACTGTAAAATCAGATGGAGAATGGAAGTCACTAGTATATGCTAATGGTACATATCCTTCTAATCCTTCTGTAGTAGAGAAAGCGAAGTATGATGCTCCAAGTGGACATGCTGAGGTAGTCTTCGATCAAGAGCAGAAGTTAGATGTATATGAGTTTTAGTCATTAAAATAAAGTATAACCGCGGATGGATTAATTCTATTCGCGGTTTATTTTTTTATTGCTGTTAGGGATATTGATAAATAGACCAATAGCAACTATGACATCCACTATATTCCAAATACTACGACCAAGAGCGACTTTTAAAAAAGGCTGAAACAGTAGAGCTAGTACAATAAAGATAAACATCTCCGTTTTTTCTTCTCTATAATAAGAATTGTATGCAAAGTAACTAAATCCTATACAGGCCACAAAGCGAACGAATTGATAGAACCCATAAGGCAACTTTAAAAGACACACTAAGAGTAAAACTGCAATAGTGATTTTGATAGCTTTTTCCATGAGTATAACAGGTGTGAAATATAGTATTAAGGTACGAAATAACTAGATTAAATGCGATGTCGCTAATTACTATTTCTAGAGAATAGGTTATTCGTATTTATCTTTTATAACTATCGGCAAGTTTTGAAATAAATTATCTGCTTATATGAGTTTTTTGCCGATATCGGCAAGTTTTTAAAATAATTTATCTGTTTAGGTAGTTTTTTTGCCGATAACGGCAGGTTAAAGGAAGCTGTATACGTATTAAAGAGGGTGTATTCTTTGTGGAGAGTGTGGGATGAGGTGTTAAGATGTTTGATTTGCTATAGAATATAGCCAGTTATAGCTACTTACTTTTTTGTTAAAAGTCTTATCTTTCCTCTTTGAAAAAGAAAGAGATTATGGCTGTAAAGCGAGTGAATATACAGATCAAACAATTGAATAGATTAAGTGCTGAGGTAGAAGGACTGACGATAGCGATAGTAGTATCCACAGCTGAAGTCACGGTAAGGGAGTTCCTTGGAGCTGTAGTGAAACAGCAGG
>JBOFGJ010000830.1:0-3767 GCA_051649065.1 Flavobacterium sp.
TTTCTGTACGGATACCTGCATCTCTAAGTTTCATTACTGCTTGCATTCCGTAGCTCATTTCTTCTTCACCCATATTAAGGAACATCGCCTTAGAAGATGTACTCACTGTCTTAGGGAACAAGTTAAGCTCTTCCATCACTAGATAGATACGATCTAATCCAAATGAGATACCTACTCCACTCATATCTTTTAATCCGAAGATACCTGTAAGGTCATCATAACGACCACCTCCACCGATAGAACCAAGCTGTACTGTCTCAGGTGCTCCAATCTCGAATATCGCTCCTGTATAATAGTTAAGCCCACGAGCTAAAGTTACATCTAAGTTTAGCTTCGCTGTCTGTAGCCCGATAAGCGCTACCTCTTTTCCTACGAATGCTAACTCTTCCACACCTTTAAGCCCTACTTCTGATGAAGCTAACATTATGCGTAGTTTATCTAATTTCTCATCGAATGTACCTGTAAAGTTAAATAGTGCTTTTACTTTATCGATAGCCTCTTCAGAGATACCCTTCTCTGTCATCTCTTTTCTCACTCCTTCTTCCCCGATTTTATCCAGTTTATCAAGAGCGACAGTGAAGTCAATTAGTTTATCACTTGCATCGATCACCTCAGCGATACCCGCTAATATCTTTCTATTGTTTAATTTAATTGTTACTCCGTGTACTCCCAACGCTGTAAATACTCTATCATATAATGTCACGAACTCCACTTCTTGCCATAAGGATGTAGATCCGATCACGTCAGCATCACACTGATAGAACTCTCTATATCTACCTTTTTGAGGGCGGTCAGCACGCCATACAGGTTGCATTTGGTAACGTTTAAATGGGAAGTCTAACTCATTTTGGTGCATTACTACGTAACGAGCAAAAGGAACAGTTAAGTCATAACGCAATGCCTTCTCAGAGATTTGGTTAGTTAGTTTTAAACTATTCTTACTCTCTAATGCAGCATCATCTACTTTACTCAAATAATCACCTGAGTTTAATATCTTAAAAATTAAGCGATCACCTTCTTCACCATACTTACCTAGTAGCGTATCAAGGTTCTCAAAAGAAGGAGTCTCGATGGGATGGAAACCAAATTTCTCAAATCCATGTCGGATAGTTTGCATGATGTATTGTCTTCTTGCTACTTCTGTTGGAGAAAAGTCTCTTGTACCTTTTGGTATCCCAGGTTTCTTTGCCATCTCTGTTTAATTTTTATGTATTATTAATAAACAAAATTACTACTTTTTTTAAAATCAACCTATTCAAACTATAGTCTAAAAGAAGGATTTGTGACATAATTTAAGAATTATAGACAAGGAAGTATTTTAAACTTTTTTGTGTATTTTTACTATATCAGTAATTTACATGCCATTATGTTTAAACTCAGTATCGAAAATATGAGAATCGCCCTTACCAGTATCAGGAGTCAGATCCTACGTACTTGTATTACAGTGTTTATCATCGCTATCGGTATTTGGGCATTAGTGGGAATACTAGCAGTAGTCTCTGCACTACGCAACACTATACTAAATGACTTCGCTTCTATGGGAGCCAATACATTCACGATATTACAGTATGATGTATCAGATAGAATGGCAAAGAATAAATCTGTGCAACAAGTCAATCCTGTTATCACTTACGCACAAGCACAAGAGTTTAAAAAAGAGTATTCTTTCCCTTTAACTAGTGTATCTATCTCATTTAATGCCGCTAATAATATAGAGGTAAAAAATGATTATGTGAAGACAGACCCCGAGGTACCTATCATCGGTTGTGATGAGAACTATTTAGCAAATAGCGGATTATTAGTACAACAAGGCCGTAACTTTAGTTATACTGATATCGCCAACGATCACTTCGTCTGTGTAGTAGGGTCTGATTTCTCTAAAAAAATGTTTAAGAATCAATCTCCTGTTAACCAGACAATCTCTATAAGAGGATATAAATTCAAGATTGTAGGAATGCTAAAAGAACAAGGTAGTACATTCGGTAAGAATGAAGATCAGCGAATCTTTATTCCTATCCAAATCGCCCGTTCTATATTTAACGCTGCTAATGTGAACTATGATATAAAAGTCGGGTTAATGCAAGACAACCTACTTAATCAAGCAGTAGATCAAGCTACATTAGACTTTAGAAACATAAGAAGACTTACCCCTGCACATCATTCCAACTTTGGGATAGAACGCAGTGATGACTTGATACGCTCTATGATGACACAAGTCAATATGCTTAATGTAGCGGCTTGGGTAATCGGGCTAATTACAATACTCGGATCTTCTATTGCCTTAATGAATATTATGTTAGTATCTGTGACTGAAAGAACGAGAGAAATAGGAGTACGAAAAGCACTAGGTGCCAAGAGAAAAACTATCGCTGTTCAATTCTTCACAGAAACTATTATCATCGGGCAATTAGGTGGATTACTAGGTACAATCTTAGGAATTATAACCGCTTATGCTTTAGCACAGGTTATGCATTTCAACTTTACTATTCCCTGGACTGCTATCATAGCCGCATTCACTACAACATTTATTGTGGCTATTATTTCAGGTTTATACCCTGCTGTGAAGGCAGCTAAATTAGACCCTGTGGAAGCACTGAGGTATGAGTAATTTTGGTTGTTTTTTTGTGATGTTGTGATGTTGTTTTTTTGTTATGGCGTGATGGATTATATCTCGCTGAAAAACCTCCCAACTTTGAACTACCTGATTAAATATCATTACTTTATGGAAAAGAATTGGGTGAGACGCAAAGTATTGACGCCTCTACAAACCAATTAACTTAAACTATCACCTTGCATTCCTCACACGCTAGGTACAAACCGTTAACTGATAACTGTAAACCTAATAATACTGTTCTAAGTCAAAGCCTAATACAGCATTATACTTGCGACACTGATCGTCGATAGTCGCTCTAAGTTCTACTACTTCTTTTGTAATAGGATGTGTGAATCTTAGTTCAAGGGCGTGAAGTAACATTGCTCCTAATCCAGGTCTATCAAGCCATAGTTTATTTTGCTTATTACATCCGTGTGGACGACTACCTAATATTGGATGAAAGATATGCTTAAAGTGTTTGCGCAGTTGGTGTTGGCGTCCTGTCTCAGGATGAGCCTCTACTAGCGAATAACGCGAAGTCGAGTGATTGCCAAAAGGCATATCTACTTCTACGCGTTGTAAAGTTTTATAGTATGTCTTCGCCTCTTGTACTTGACCATTGTCATTGGTTAAAGCATAATCTATAGTTTCCTCATCTACAGTATATCCTCTAACGATAGCAATATACTTCTTCTCTACACTACGTGTAGCAAAGTCATCATTTATCACTTTTAAAACTTCCTTATCAAGGGCAAATAACAACACCCCTGAAGTCTTTCTATCTAGGCGATGTACAGGATAAACATACTGCCCTATCTGATCTCTCAAGATCTGAATGGCGTACTCTTGAATGTCGCTGGCTATAAAAGATTTGTGCACTAATAAATCACGTGGTTTATTAATAGCAACAAGATACTCGTCTTGGTAAAGAATTTCTAACATAGTGGCAAAGATAAAAAAGCTAGTAACACTATCTACTAAAAACAGTCTGTGCACATCTTTTTTAACCCATAATCAGCGATAGACAGATAAACGAAAAGCAATTATACAAAATAGATCTGAATTAGCAATTTCAGCATACTATAGTATGGTTATAGAACTATAAAGTAGAATTACTTTGTAGTATTTGGCTAATGCTGATTCTGGGTTTAAATCTCTCACAACAACATTATAC
>JBOFGJ010000831.1:0-1277 GCA_051649065.1 Flavobacterium sp.
TAATAGTAAACTTATCTTTGTTTTTATCATATCTTTTTCCTTTTGATTAATCCCAAAATAAACAATAGCGGACTATTGCTTATTTCAGGATAAAGCAGAGAAATACCATCTCTTACTTTTTCACGTATTCTAAGATTAAAAAGTATTTCCCTATAGGGTGTTTAGCTGTAATTAAACCTGGTGTTCCCAAAACTAAAGCAGTTTTTCCATTCACTACTTCCTTTCTAATCACACCACGACTAATAGAATTTGTACTTTGGTTAATTAATTGAGCATCTAATATCACAGATGCAAAATCACCTTCTATCACTATTCTATTTTCTACTTCTTTTAGTTCTACTTCAAACACTCTCTTAGCTACTTTCTTATCAGTATCTAACCATTTCTCTGGCATAATCTGTTCTTGCATACTATAATCAATCACGGTACTTTTTACCTCTTCATATAATACTCCTCCTTCACCATTAGCTGTTAATACTGTTCCTTTTGGGGCTACATCAACAACATTATCTTTATCATCGAATTTAGTTCCTGATGATATTTTAAAGGTAGTTACTGCTCCGTTCTTAATTTTAGGGATAGTTACTGCATTATTTCTCAGTTTAGAAGCAATTACAGCATCGTCTTTTATAACACGTTCACTGACAGCTTCATTCCCCATTTGATCATTTCCTACTTGATACGTACCTATATTACCTCTCATAACAGCCTTATCCCCTATCTTATCAGTAGTAATTCCCTTTTCAGAAACAGAGATATTCATAGGATTAAGTGTAGCTTGCTCACCTCCTACTACTGTGATTGATTTATCTGTAGAAACATCCTTACCTTGTGCATACACTGTATTGAAAATCTCCTCTTTGACAGTAGTTTCGCTTAATATCTCTGTGATATTTTCTACCACTGTACCTACAATATCAATACTAGCGATAGGCGAATCACTTGATTTGTCGTAGAAGTCATAAGTTCCCTTAGTAGAGTTTTCTATTCGAAGTGTATTAGCATCAAAAGTAACTCCTTTCGAACCAGGGATAAACACACCTTTCTTATCAAAACAAGACTCGTTATAATATGTAAATGTTCCTTTACCTGAATCTTCGATATAAGTTATCGCTTGGTTTAAAGACAAAATCTCTTTTATAGCATCGTCTGTGGCATCTATCCACTGTACCTCTTGGTTTTTGTTGGTGATTAGAAGTTGTCCTTTCTCTCCAGCTTTGATCTTTTCGGTAGTTACTGCCTTATCCCCCATCTTATCAGTGGTAATTCCCTTTTCA
>JBOFGJ010000832.1:0-3858 GCA_051649065.1 Flavobacterium sp.
ACATTGACACTATTACGTTATATCTTAACCCTAAACGTCAGGTGGAGTTATATGACGACATCGTAAACTTAAATCCTCGAAGAGTTATTTTTAACCCTGGTACAGAAAATAAAGAGTTTGTTAAGTTGTTATCTACTCATCATATTATCTCTGAAGAGGCATGTACATTAGTATTATTACGCACTAATCAATATTAACCTCGATTAAGCATTAGCCAGATACTGCAAAGTATTTCTACTTCATATCTATTTTCTTTCTTCTAAAACCTTACTACATACCTTACTACTGCTGGCTCTTCGTTTTAAAACAGTCCACAAGACTATTTTAAACTCAGCGCTTTCATAAATTCAGAGCTATTTTGTATAATTATTTTTCGTTTATATGTCTATCGGTTAATCTGGGATTAATATTATAAAAAGCGAGGTCTTAAGTAATTTTACTTAAGACCTCGCTTTTTATATGTGTGATAGGATGTAGCTATTCTGTAATTGCCATCGTTCTTTTTGTACTTGTCAGTAATAGGAGTATTACTGTGATTAATCCGTTAACTAAG
The DNA here is from genome assembly GCA_051649065.1 of Flavobacterium sp. Taxonomy (GTDB): domain Bacteria; phylum Bacteroidota; class Bacteroidia; order Flavobacteriales; family Flavobacteriaceae; genus Flavobacterium. Next base: position 554 of record JBOFGJ010000832.1, read on the forward strand.
ATTAGTTCATTATCAAATACATATCCGCCTAATATAGCAGCTGAGTTATTACTAATTAACAGTGTTAGTAACGGTGATAGAATACATATTATAGGTACTAATTTATCTTTTACTGTTCTGTTTCCAAATAGAATTGCAAAGGCAAATAAACCTAATAAAGGTCCATAAGTATAAGATGCTATCTTAAAGATCATACTTACTACAGAGGCATCGTTAATGGCATTGAATAGTATAATGACAAAGAACATTAGTAAAGAGAATGCTAAATGTACTAGTTTTCGCTTCCAAACATTTGAGTTGTCATCTTTCTTTTTATTCATCTGTAAAAAATCAATACAGAATGATGTTGTTAGCGCTGTTAGCGCAGAGTCTGTAGTGGCAAACGTAGCAGCTGTTAATCCTAATAAGAATACTATAGCGGGTATAGCGCTTAAATAATTAAAAGCAATTTCAGGAAATAGTAGATCTGTACGTGGCTTACCAGATGCTAAGTCTAATGGTACTTGTATTCCATATTTCTCAGCATATATATAAAGTAATGCACCTACACCTAAGAAGAATAAGTTGATTACTATAAAGATAGCTGTAAATGAATACATGTTTTTCTGAGCTTCTTTAATATTTTTACAACTTAAATTCTTTTGCATTAGATCTTGGTCTAACCCCACCATTGCTAATGTTACGAATATACCTCCTATGAACTGTTTTAAGAAATGATATTTAGAAGTGATAAAGTCTTCAAAGAAGAATATCTTAGAGTAGTTGCTATTCTTAATGGTTTCAAATGCTTCTACAGCTGATAAATCTAGGCTGTGACAGATAAATATAATGGTAAAAATAACAGATGCAACTAAGAAGAATGTTTGTAAGGTATCTGTAACGATGATTGTCTTTAGTCCTCCTTTATAAGTATAAGCATAGATCAGTAGTAATGCTATCAACACTGTAGTAAAGAATGGAATACCAAAGTAATCAAACACATATCTCTGTAGTACGATTACCACTAGATATAGTCTAAATGCAGATCCTATTGTCCTACTCAATAAGAAGATAGATGCTGCAGATTTATAGCTATAATGACCTAGTTTTTTCTCTATATAAGTATAGATAGATACTAGATTGTATTTATAATATAAAGGAAGTAGAATAGATGCTGTAAGTAAGAACCCAACAGCATTACCTAATACAAATTGAAAGTACTTAAACTGCTCACCATTAGGAGACCCTACTTCTCCAGGTACAGAGATAAATGTCACTCCTGATAGGGCTGTACCTATCATCCCGAATGCTACTAGATACCATTTGGCATTTTTATTAGCACTAAAGAATGCATCATTACTACCATCTTTTTTACTGATGTAATGCGATATGGCTATTAATATCCCGAAGTATATAATGATAATAGATATAATAGTTATTGGAGTCATAGTAGTTGTTTATATTTTAGGTATGAGCTCAAAAGTAATTCTTTTTTGGTAATTTTTATATCGAATTTGAATTGCAGTTAATTAGGATGAATGATATAGCTTATACCTGTAAAATATGTACATTACCTTCAACTAAAAACCTTTATTTGAATAGTTTATTTTTTATCTTTGTAGCTATGGAATTTCCTTCAAAATTATTAGAAAAAGCTGTAGAAGAAGTATCGCAATTACCAGGAATAGGTAAACGTACGGCATTGCGTTTAATGTTGCATATTTTAAAACAACCAGAAGAACAAACACTTCATTTGGCAGAAGCATTGATGAAACTTAGAAAAGAAATTATCTTTTGTAAGAACTGTCATAATATATCAGATTTAGAGATATGTGATATCTGTGCTAATGCTACACGTGATCATAGTACGATCTGTGTGGTAGAAGATGTACGTGATGTAATGGCACTTGAGAATACACAGATTTTTAAAGGAATTTATCACGTATTAGGTGGGAAGATATCTCCTATAGATGGAGTAGGACCTAGTCAGTTAAATATCCAATCACTAGTAGAAAAGGCAAAAGCTGGAGAGGTAAAAGAAATTATTTTTGCACTTAGTTCTACCATGGAAGGGGATACAACCAACTTTTATATCTATAAGCAAGTAAAAGATTATGATGTAATTACTTCTACTATTGCAAGAGGTATCGCAGTAGGAGATGAATTACAGTATGCGGATGAAGTAACATTAGGACGTAGTTTAGTGCATCGCGTCCCTTTTGAAAATGCATTTAAAGCTGTTTAAATAAGATAAAACTCGATTCGTTTATAGCAAAAAAGCAATTAGTGAAATTCATTAATTGCTTTTTTTATGTCTAAAGCTGAACAGTCTAGTTAAGATTAAGAATAATGAAGTTATACCTATTTTGGGATAAACCCAGATTAAACATTAGCCAAATACTGGAAAGTAATTCTACTTCATATCTCTTTCATTTCTTCTAAAACCATACTAGAGTATGCTTTAATCTGAAATTCAGAGCTATTTTGCATAATTACTTTTCGTTTATATGTCTATCGCTTAGTCTAGGATAAAAATAGGAGAGGATGGAGGGTATAGGTATAACTAAAAAAGTTAGAGATTCTGTTGTTGACCCGTCCTGAAAAAACTGTACAGTTAAAAGTAGGATTATAGACAATAACTGTACAGTTATATTAGGACGAGACATGTTTTTTGGGCAATGGTCGCATAATGGTCGCATAGTGATCGCATAATGGTCGTATAGTTTAGGCTATTTTTGATGCCATCACTATGCCATCACGATACTATCTTTATTCGATCAGAGGCATTTCAATGAAATCATTGGGGATGAATTAGGGGAACGAAGGATCATAAAAGTTAGATTTCTCTCAGAATTGAACGGATTGTGGAGAGGAGATAGGTGGTATTTGTTTTTTTTAACGTATTAAATCTCTTCAAGTCGCTAACTTAGAATGTTTTTATATAGATGTTTTAACACTAAATTAATTGTTAGACTAGTCTAATTTTGTAATTTTACCAATCTAAAGAATAGTAATATGAAATTATCAAACTTGGTAATAGGGGAGAAAGCTATCATAAAGGGGATTGAACGGGATTGTCCAGCAGAGGTACATCAGCGTTTTTTGGATTTAGGTTTTGTACCAGGAGCAGAGATTTATGTGCATAATATCAGTCCATTAAAAGATCCAGTAGCTTATTCTATTTACAATACGATTATATCACTCCGTCGAGAAGATGCAGTGAGAGTATTAGTGACTTTAGTTAACTAAAAAATAGAAGGAGAAAATAGTTATGGCACAATCAGCCTGTGATATATGTGATTTAAATGCAACAGCAGAATTAAAGA
>JBOFGJ010000833.1:0-5623 GCA_051649065.1 Flavobacterium sp.
AGAAGACAAAATTAAGGTGGATGAAAATCGTACGATGACTATCTTAATTGGTGCGGATAATAAAGTAAAATGGTACTTAGGTATGCCTAGTGCACCATTAGAAGGACCTACGGAGAGTGCGTATGGTCAGAATGGGATAAGAAAAGTAATCATGGAGTATACTAAGAAAGCTTTAGCTTATTCTCAGAATCCAGAAGATGGTCTTATTGTTATTATAAAAGCAAGTGAGAAAGCTAATTATCGCAATCTAGTAGATATTCTTGACGAAATGGCAATTACAGGTACTAAAACCTATGCTATTGTGGATATCTCAGATAAAGAATTAGAGTTCTTAGGTGAGAAGTAGTTAACGTCTAAAATAAAAGAAATGTCAAAATTAAATATCTTTAAAAGAGATTGGATTGATATGGTTTTCGAAGGACGTAACAAATCTTACGGAGCATATCAATTAAGAACAGAGAATCCTAAAGTAACTAGTATTGCATTATTTGCAGGTATGGCTGTTTTTGGATTAGCATTAGCATCACCGATGCTAATCGATATGGCTAAAGGTACTTTTGGAGTGAAAAATGTGGATAAGTTAGATCAGGTTATTGAAATACAAGAGATTGAACTTCCTCCTCCAGTTGAGGAATTACCTCCGCCACCAGAAGAATTACCACCACCTCCACCACCAGTAGAGGAAGCAAAAAGTGTAAACGATACTAAAAAGTTCGTAGAACCTGAACCAGATAAAAAGGAATTAGTTAAAGAGAAATTAACTACTCAAGAAGAGCTTAAGGATGCAGATCCTGGAGTGAAAGATGCTAAAGGTGACAAGGACAAAGGAGAAATCAAAACTGGTGAAGGTACAGGAAAAGCTGATAAAGGTGATCCTAAACCTGAAGTTTCAGGAGATGGAGACCCTAATAAGGTTTTCGTTGCTGTGCAAGTAAAAGCTGAATACCCTGGAGGTATGCCTGCGTTTAACAAGCAATTTATCAGCCGTTTCAGAACACCAGATATTGATTCAGGTGTGAAGAGAATCCAAGTTATCGTACAATTTATTGTTGAGATAGATGGTTCATTAACTGATATTAAAGTTGCTCGTGACCCTGGTTACGGTGCTGGTAAAGAGGCGGTACGTGTATTGAACTCTATGCCAAAATGGAAACCTGCTATTCAAAATAATAGAAGTGTTAGATCACAATTTACATTACCAATTACTATTCAAGTACAATAGGTATGTTTAAAAATAAGTTTCAACAGAAATCGCTGCTACAGCGATTTCTGTTTGTTTTCGGACTATGCTTCTTTTTTCTTTATTTAGGATTAGGATGTATGTTTTTGTTTTGGGACTCAATGCCTATTGCGATGGAATATACTTACAGAATGCTTTTCGGAGGAGCTCTGATAGTGTATGGTGTATTTAGATTTATAAGATTATGGAATCAAGATTGATTCTCAAAATAGATTAAGCCGCTTTTAGCGGCTTTTTTTTTGTTCTAATCTTAACAATATAGTTTGTTTGTTTTGTATATCTTTATGGAATAACAAAATTTAGTGTATTAAGAATTAAATGATAAAAAAAGGTTTTAAGGTTTTTAGCTATGTTTTAGCTATTGCTATTTTGTCAAGTGTTTTTGTGGAATGTAAAAAGAAAGAAGAACCTATAGTTAATCAAGAAGAGATTGATTTTACTAAAATTGAAGAGACTCCTGTATCTGGTTATACTAAAATTTTAGTAGATGAATCTATTTATCCAATTGTGAATGATGTTAATACGATGTATATGTATGAATATAATCGTAGTAAAATTGACCTTCTAAAAATGTCTACAAATGAGGCATTGCTATTGTTGTTGAATGATTCTGTTCGAGTTGCAGTTTTGCCAAGAGAGTTGACTGATAGTGAAATTAAACGCTTTGAGGGTAGGGTGACACCTAAGATGACTCATTTTGCAACTGATGCAATCGTTTTTGTAGCGAATAAGTCTTATACCGATAGTATTATTGACTATGATAGGGTACTTAAAAGTATGGAGAGTAATACTGATGACAGTAACGGGACTATTTTAGTTTTTGATAATGCAAATTCGAATGTTGTAGAAACTCTTAAAGAGAAAACTAAGGTGACAGAACTTCCTAAAGATAAGGCTTACTATGCTGGGGATTCTGAGGCAGTTATTGAGTATGTTAGTAAAAATCCTCGTGCTATAGGTGTAATAGGACAAAACTGGCTTACACAACCAAGTGAGAAAGTTACTAAGCACATTGGCGATATCAAGGTTCTAGGAGTTAAGAATTATGAAGATGGTAAGTATTATAAGGCATCTCAAAATAATATTGCTGAAGGAACATATCCTCTTATACGCAAACTGTATGTTGTAGATATTCAAGGTATGTCTGGACTAGGTGTTGGATATGCCTCATATATCGCTGGATATAAAGGTCAAAGAATAGTTTTGAAATCAGGTTTAGTACCTTTTAAAGTTCCTCCAAGAGAGCTTAATGTGAGAGATAAAATTTAAGAATATAAATAACCAAAATATATCAAAAAATGAATAAACGTAATCTAAAATCATTACTAGCAATAGCCTTGATTAGCGCAAGTAGTTTTGCACAAGATCTAGAAACAGCTAAAAAAGCTATACAGGATGAACAATATGATAAAGCAAAGGCTATTTTAAAGTCTTTAGTAGAGAGTAAGCCAAATGATGGTATAAACTATTATTATCTTGGTGATGTTTTATTACAGGAAGAAGAAGTAGAATCAGCACGTACTTATTTTGAGAAGGGTATTGCGGTAAAAAGTAAAGGCTTTCTTAACTTTATTGGATTAGGTCAGTTGGCTTTAGACGATAATAATGTTGTTCTAGCTAAGGAGAACTTTGATAAAGCTTTAAAAAGCATTCGCAAGAAGGATTATAATGAGCAACTTTTAGTAGCATCGGCTTATTTGAATTCTAAGCACAATCAACCTAAGGAAGCTATTGCAATTGCTCAAGCAGTTATAGCATCAGATTATACTAATGCAAATGCATATAATGTTCTAGGTAAGGCTTATTTAGCTGAAAATAACTTCAACGAGGCTTTTTCTGCTTTTAGGAATGCAATTTCTTATGATGAGAATCTGTTAGATGCAAAATTGCAATTAGCTATTATAACTAAACGTGGAAGAGGATTTGCAGAGGCTATTAAAGCTTGTGAGGAGATTTTAGTAGTTAACCCTAATTATGCTCCAGCTTTAAGAGAGATTGCAGATAGTTATTACTTATGGTCTATTAGTGATAATGCTAATAAAACAAGCTATGTGAACAAAGCAGATGACTATTATCAAAAGTATTTAGTTGCTTCTGATAATTCTGTTGAAGCAAGAGTGAAGTATGCTGATTTTCTATTAGTGACTGGTGACTATATCAAGTTAGAGAAACTTGCTTCTTCTTTGAGTAAGGAAGAGGGAGTTAATAATAAAATTAATAGATATCTAGGATATGCAGGGTATCATAATGCAAATTATACTGTTGCAATTCAAGGTTTAGAAAAGTATTTAACAAAGGCTAAAAAAGTGATTGGAAGAGATCACTTATATTTAGGGTTAAGTTATTTGAATACAGCGAAAGATAATAGTGGTTACTACGCTAAAGGAGTAGAACAATTGCAGAAAGCAGTGAATGTAGAGCCTTCTGTAGCAGAAGAGTTCCATGCTATAGGATTAGATTTATCGAAGAAAGGTAACTTAAAAGAGGCTATTGATGTTTTCTCTGTTAGTGCAGCTATTAAGACTCAACCTAATTATACGTACGATAATTATTATGCAGCTTATTGTTATTATTTGTTAGGAAGAGATGATGCAAGTGGAAATAATGAAGGAGTATTAAACCAAGCAGATAAATATTTTGCGATAGCTATACAAGCAGATCCTAAGCTAGCAGAGGCATATTTCTTTAAAGCTAGAGCGAATCGTTTATTAAAAGGAGATGAGGCTTATAAGAGAATGTTTGATGCATATAGCGGATACTTAAAAGTAATAGGTGAAGAAGGAGGTTTAAGTAAAGCTGATAATAAAGATAGAGTGGTAGAAGCTTATACTTCGATTGCAACATATCATGCTAATAAGAAAGAAAATAGTGAAGCTATCGCTATGTTTAATAAAGTATTAGAACTCGATCCTCAAAACGAGTTTGCTAAAAATACAATTAAAGTATTAAGTAAGTAGTATTCTGAATATAGAAATTAAAAACTCATCTGTTATCAGATGAGTTTTTTTGTTTATTATTTATTAGGAAGTTATTATAACTTATCTTTGTTGCCTTAATGTAAAAGTACAATGACTAAAGATTACGATAAAGTAGCCTTAGAAGATGGTAGAATATTACCTTTAATGGAGGAGTTTTACACAATACAAGGTGAGGGATATTATTCAGGTCACGCTGCTTATTTTATTAGATTAGGTGGGTGTGATGTTGGATGCCATTGGTGTGATGTAAAAGAGAGCTGGGATGCTGAACTACATCCATTGACTGATGTAAATGAAATAGTGGCACGTGCTAAGTCAGATGCTAATTTGGCTGTTATTACTGGAGGTGAGCCATTAATGTATAATCTAGATTATATTACTTCGGAACTTAAAAAAGCAGGGCTTCAAACTAATATTGAAACATCAGGAGCTTATGATTTAACAGGGGATTTTGACTGGATATGTCTATCTCCTAAAAAGAATAAATTACCAACTCAGAGCGTATATGATGCAGTCAATGAGTTAAAAGTAGTGGTATATAATAGACACGATTTAATCTTTGCAGAGGAACAAGCAGCAAGAGTAAATAAAGGTGCTTTATTACTATTACAAGTAGAGTGGAGTAAGAGAGAAGAGATGAATCCTATCATCGTGGAGTATGTAAAGAAAAATCCTCAATGGAAAATATCTGTACAGACACATAAATATTTGGATATTCCTTAAATAGCTTTAAATTTACAATAAGGTTTAAAAAACAGAAACTATGAAAAAAATAATACTTGCTTTTGCAATGGTATTAGTTTGTCAGTTTACTTTTGCTCAAGATGCATTTAAAGTTGACACTAAGAAATATATGGAACTAAGTGGTCAGTTAAAGACTTTTGAAATGTTAACAAAAGAGCTGTCTACTAATGTTGAGGAAGAAAAACGTGCAGATTTTGAAAAAGAATTAAAAGCGAGTATGCTTGTTCTTGTAGATAAAATGGCGGATATGTATATGACAGAGTTTACTCATGATGATGTCAAGAAACTTATCGCATTCTATGAATCTCCAATAGGAATGAAATTAAGCAGTAAAAGTGAAGTTCTTTTTGATAAAGGACAGAAAGTAGGAGAAGAGTGGGCTGTAGGCTTACAAGGCTTAATGATGAAGTATATGACTGAATAGTCGATGTTAAAATAGAAAAAGACCTTTATGTGATACATAAAGGTCTTTTTTATTAATATATATTCTAGTTTAACCTAGATTAAGCTAGTGTTAGTTGAGCTAAGTAATCACAGTTTTCTCCTTCAGTGATAAGGTCGCAATTTAGGCCATTGGCGTGAGCTGCATTTTGAAGAGTATTATAATCTAAATATAACCACTCAAGTGGCTCATCAACTTCTCCTTTATACCCTACTGTGA
>JBOFGJ010000834.1:0-5225 GCA_051649065.1 Flavobacterium sp.
CCAAAGAGCGCAATAAATCCAACACCAGCACTTATACTGAATGGCATTCCTCTTAAGGCAAGTAAGAATACTCCTCCGATGATTGACAGAGGAATAGCAGTGAATATCATCAGACATTCTCTAATATCTCTGAATGCAAAGAATAACAATAAGAAGATCAGTACTAATGCTAGGGGTACAGCTACGGCTAGACGAGCTTTAGCTTCATTCAAGTTTTCGAACTGACCACCATAAGTGATTCTATATCCAGTAGGAAGTTTTATTTGTGCATCTACTTTGCCTTGTAGCTCTTCTACGATGCTCTGTACATCACGATCTTTCACATTAAAACCAACGAATATTCTACGTTGGGCATTCTCACGTTGTATTTGATTAGGACCTTCTTTTATCTCTACAGTGGCTAATTGGTTTAGTGGTACTTGATTGCCAAGAGGAGTAGGGATCAGTAGGTTTTGAATATCTGTAAGGTTTTTTCGATTGGTTTCATCCATACGGACTACCATATCAAAGCGTCTTTCTCCTTCATAAACCATCCCTGTACTCTGTCCAGCAAGTGAAGAGTTAACGATTCTGTTTATCTCTGCAATAGAAAGCCTATAACGCGCGATAGCAGTTCTGTTATATTCTATCATCAACTGTGGCATACCAGTCACGGGTTCTACGTATAAGTTAGTAGCTCCTTTTACAGTATTGGCAATGTTGCCTATCTTACCTGCTATATCGGCAAGTTGGTCAAGGTCTTCACCGAATACTTTGACTACGACATCCTGTCTAGCACCTGTCATTAATTCGTTAAAACGCATTTGTACAGGAAACTGAAAGCCCACTGTGATACCAGGTACTTCTTCTAATGCCTTAGACATCTTATCTGCTAGCTCAGGGAATGACTCTGCTGAGGTCCATTCGCTCTTATCTTTTAGAATAACCATCATATCACTTGCATCCATAGGCATTGGATCCGTTGGTACTTCGGCACTACCTATCTTAGTCACAATCTTCTCTACTTCAGGGAAGCGTGTCTTAAGGATGTGTACTGCTTTCTGTGTACTTTCTATAGTGGTAGTAAGATTACTACCATTTAGGACTTTCGTATCTACTGCGAAATCACCTTCTTCTAATGAGGGAATAAACTCTCCACCCATAGTAGATAAGGTGTATATCGCAATAGCAAATAATACAGCGACTACCGAGTAGATAATCTTAGGTATCTCTAGAACCTTCACTAACGCACTTTGATAGATCTTCTCTACCTTAGCCATAATGCGTTCTGATAGATTAGGTTTATGGGTAACTTTACGGCTCATAATTAAAGAGCTCATCATTGGTACATATGTTAGTGATAAGATGAATGCACCTAATAAAGCGAAGGCTACTGTCTGTGCCATCGGTTTAAACATTTTACCTTCGATACCTTCTAGTGTAAGAATAGGAATATATACGATAAGAATAATAATCTGACCAAATACTGCACTGTTCATCATCTTAGAAGCTGAGTGCACTACTGTCTTATTCATATCATCTTGTGATAACTTAGTCATAGACTTGTATCTCGCATTATGGGAGAACTGATGGAGGACGGCTTCTACGATAATGACCGCTCCGTCAATGATTAGTCCAAAGTCTAATGCTCCTAAACTCATTAGATTTCCACTAACACCGAATAGGTTCATCATACAGATAGCAAATAGCATTGCTAATGGAATAATCGAAGCTACAAGTAGTCCTGCTCTCATATTACCTAAGAACAGCACTAGAACTAATACCACGATAAGTGCTCCCTCAGTTAGGTTGCGTTCTACTGTTCCGATAGCATTGTTTACCATCTTAGTACGGTCTAGGAATGCTTCTATGACCACTCCTTCAGGTAGTGTTTTTTGTATTTCGGCTACTTTTAGTTTGACATCTTTGATGACGTCATTGCTATTCTCACCTTTAAGCATCATTACTACTGCTCCTGATACTTCACCTTTATCGTTAAAAGTCATTGCACCATATCGAGTAGCGTGACCAATCTGTACTTTAGCGACATCTCTGATTAATAGAGGAACTTCTGTATTTTTAGAAGTGATAGCGATATTCTCAATGTCTTCTAGAGTACCTACTAGTCCTTCTGTACGGATGTACAATACAGTAGGGCCTTTCTCTATGTAAGCTCCACCTGTATTTTCATTGTTATTCTGTAACGCTGAGAATACATCATTAATAGTAATGCCATAAGAATCAAGCTTGTTAGAGTTAACAGCTATTTCGTATTGTTTTAATTTCCCACCGAAGCTACTTACTTCAGCTACCCCTTTTACAGAAAGTAACTGACGGCGAATAACCCAGTCCTGAATAGAACGAAGTTCTGTTAAATCATATTTGTCTTCATATCCAGGTTGAGGTCTTACTACATATTGGTATATCTCTCCTAAACCTGTTGATATAGGGCCTAGTTCGGGCTGTCCGATGTCTTGAGGTATTTCGGCTTTTATTTGATTAAGTCGTTCACCCACTTGTTGACGAGCCCAATAGATATCGACATCTTCTTCGAATACGATAGTTACTAATGATAACCCAAAGCGAGAGAAACTACGCATATTCTTGATCCCAGGTATATTGCTATTTGCTTGTTCTATTGGGAAGGTTACTAAACGTTCTATGTCTGTCGCTCCATAAGATGGAGCTACTGTGATAACTTGTACTTGGTTGTCAGTGATGTCTGGTACAGCATCAATAGGAAGTTTTGTTGTTTGGTAGATACCAACACCGATTAGAGCTAATACAAATAGCCCAATGATGAGTTTATTCTTTACAGAAAACTCAATTATTTTGTTTAACATGATTTATCTCTGTTAATATGTTAATATAAAATGATGTGCATAGACAAATGGTTCATTACTATAGAAGTATGAACAGTGATCTATGATAGGTATAATATATTAACAGTACTTCGGCGGTTGCCAAATAGTAGATAGGTAGTTGCTCTCAACTTCATCTTCGTTGAAAGCGTGTATTTTATCATCAAGTGTATTAAACTTGATACGGTCTATCTTAAGAGTAGGTGTTGGGTTAACTATAGCCACAATACTAATAAAGTGTGTATGTGTAACGAAAGGAAGTTTCTCATCTGTTGGATCTCCTTCTTCTTTGTGACTTTCACTATAGTGTATTTGTAAGAATCCCCAAAGTGATAACTCAGGGTTATTCGAAGTGTGTTCAACGTAGTGTTCAACCAATAGCGGAAACTTCAACACCTGACCTAATTCAGTTGTTGAAATCAAGAATAGCACCGTAAGGAATAAGGCGATCTTTTGTCTCACTTTAATTGATTGTTTATTAATTGACTAGTACAAAGTTATTAAAACTTTGTATAACTCTGGCGCAAGTTAGTAATTTGTATTTATTCAAAGTAAATATACTGTCTACTTCTAATAAAATTCTAATGATTAAGAAGAAATAAAAAAAGCACACCTCTGTAATAAGGTGTGCTATATTATTTTAGGTTGTTTAATTCTCTAAGAAGCTATCTTCATCGAATTCGCCCTCTTTATTGAAAAAGACAGAATCATTATCAATACGCTCAAAGTGTCTCTCTATTATTTCTAGTGTATAGATTGTTTCTAATTGTCGCCAATGTTCTCTAGTTAGAGGTAGAAAGGCTAATGTGTCCGACCCTTCAGAGATTTTACAGAAGCGAATTTCATAATCAGGCTGTAGTATCTGATTAAGCCAAATGATAGAGTGATCTCTATCAACTATGATATGGGTATAACTATTACCATCATAATTAACTTTTAGTTGAAGTTCATCATTAGGCATATCTTCGATAGTAGCGATGAGATGCCCCGTTTGTAGGCATTTTTCTATACAGTTTACGATAACATCATCATATTCTCTCCAGTCTACCCAGATTACTAGGTCGCTTTGTAAGGAATGGAAGTCTTCGTATAGACCTGTTTCGAAGTATTTTTCTAAAAGCTGTATTTTGTCTTGCATATATAGGGCTTAAACTTTAGTTTTTTGCTTTGTCTTGTTCTATCTAATTTACGTCAAAATTGGGACATTAGAAAGCAGTGTTTGTGTTAAATAAAGGAATAGTGATTCTTTATTGTCTTTTTTTAGTAGCAAATACTATGCTATGCCTTCTCTTAGAGTAAATTACTTTTCATTAAAAGGTTCAAACTCTCTTTCTTCAAATGCTTCAGTTAGAATCCCCTTACTACATAACCACTCTATAGCATTGTGTAAGTTCTTTCCTAATAGATAGATGTTTTCTTCATTACGTGGTAATACATAATAACTCTCTTGGAAGAAGATAATTTCATCCCCATCTAAAGTATCTCCTATGCAAATAGAGTTTAAGACTTGTTCTTTTGTCAAAATATCTTCGCCTTCTTCCCAAAAGTAATACTCTGTCACTCGAGCTAACCATTCTTTCTGATTAGATGTTATTTGTGTAGGGCCATAAATACGGATATATGTTCCTCCTAATAACCCAATTCCATATTGAAGCATATAAGCTTTATAATCTTCTTCAAAACGGAAGCTTAATACTTGTTCACAACTGTTGATATCTTCAATCGTTGGTATTACTAATGTTGTGTTGCCTGTATTGATATTAGGAATAATCGTGTAGTGTTCAAATTTACTCATTACTTGTATTTGTTTTCAATATCGTTTAATCCGTTTCTAAAGTCTTTATTTATGTGGTATATATCTTCTGCAGGAACAACTGCAAGAGAAGTAGAATCTATGTTTTTACCTTCTTTTGTCCAAAGAGGTGGGAAGATATGAAACGTTTTATCCAAGGCTAGCTCAGCTGTATCTTCTTTCCAAGTACTCCATCTGAAGTCTTGATAAAATTGTTCTAAGTTACCAGTGATAAAGAAATTTATTAAACTAGTGTAGTTAATATCTAATGCTTCAAAGTTTAGTGTGTCTGGAGCGAAGTAATAAATGCTACCAGCATCTTGTCCTAATCCACCACCGTTAATGCAAAAATACCCTCCTAGCAAATCGTATGCTACGATATAGTACCCTACAGTATTCACGCCAGCTTCCATTGTTTTACCTTTGTTCCATTGGCTAATAGAGGGAAAGACGTCTGTTCCTCCTCCTAAGACTCTAACCCAGCCGTTATCTATTAGAATTCCTCCTGTATCATAAGCTATTGCCCCAAGTGGCGAACGTGTAGTTACCTGCAGTTCTAGCAAAGCTTCTTCTGCTACTTCTTTTGATAAAAG
>JBOFGJ010000835.1:0-5415 GCA_051649065.1 Flavobacterium sp.
GAGTAGGTGTTCTATACCCGTTATTAGAACCACTAACATGTTCTGTTTCGATTACAGCGGCATTCTTTAAAGTAGGATAATCCAATACTAACGTCATTGCTTTAGCTGTAGGGTCATTCTTACCCGTAGAAGCATTAAACTTGCTAACAGCTGTTCCATAATAAATCTTATTACCTGATACTACAGGCGCATCAATACGCGAAATATAATATCCTGCTGTAGCTAATGCCTCTGGTAATCTTAAATCAATAGCTTTATCAAAGTTAGCACCGAAGCTCATTGTTTCTAAATCTAAAATACCTAAAGATAAAGTCATCTCGTGTCTTAGATACTGTTTATTATCTGCTCCACCATAAAGTGCTTTTTGCGTAATATTATGAACAGAACCTACTTTATCATTCATTTTTGTAAAACGAACTGACTTACTTCCCAATGGAATAGATGCATCAATAGTACCTATAACATTATACACTGCATTGCCTTTATATGCGATTTTATCTATCGTTCCTACTGTATAGTTCAAACTATAAATAGTAGCTCCATCTGCAGAAGTATATACTCTAGCCGTACGTGCTGATTTTACTTGATAACCTTTATTAGTAAAAGATATATCGCCTTTAGAAATATCTTTAAGTCCTTGTAATAAAGTTCCAGATATTGAACCTGTACCATTTGCAAAAACCATTTGATAATCTTTCGTTCCCCCTGGTTTTACAACTTCTCCACCTCCATTAGAAGAATTGTCATCACTACTACACGAAGTAAATAAAACTACTGCACACAGACTTGCTAAAACAGTAGATCTTAATTGCTTAATTCTCATTTTATTTTATTTAGATATTAATGAATATGTTACTTTTCCGAAAAAACCTCTTCCCGGTTTTTGTAATCCAAAGTTGTCAAAGACTTGTTTATTGAATACATTCTTAGCATCGATACTAAAAGTCCATTGCCCTGATGGCAGTGTATAAGATAGACCTAGGTTATTTACTAGTTGCTCAGGTATGATGTCAAGATTATCTTTACCTACATTCGACCAATTGCGTTTAAACTCATTGACGTAATTAAGATTGTAGTACACTGATGCTCTTGACTTCTTAGCAAATAAGTCGTTTATATAATAGATTGCATTTACATTAAACTTAAAAGAAGGCTCGTTTCTAATTTGCTGACGATAGTATAGATATGGTGCTCCATGCTTATCATACTTCGTATTAAACAATACATCAAACTTCGAAACGTTAACAGACAAATTAAACTTATCCGCATAATCATAAACCGCCTCTATATCAAATCCGCGAGATAGTACATCATCTAGATTCTCATACTTAGAAAAAGTGAAGCTTCCCCCATTTATAGCTTCTCTAATCATTCCCTTAGTATCTCGATAGAAATAAGTCAGTCCAAGTCTTAACTGATGTCCTTTATATTTTATTCCACTCCAGTTAAAACCTATATTAAGATTATTGCTTTCTTCAGGAACTAAACTACTTCCTCCCGGTAAGAGATTATTATTTATATCACCAAATATCTCATTTGCATTAGGTAATCGTATGGCTTTTTCCCCTGATCCCATCAAATAAAAATCATTAAATAACTGATAAGAAAGAGTTAATCCGTATCCACTAAACGTAACATTCTCAGTAAATACATTCACATCATAAACAGCCTGACCAGCTACTACTTCTTTTCGATATGGTTCATTAGAAAAGACTTTCTGATGATAATTCTTATAGAATATATTGGTACGTAGTCTATTATTAAAAGCAATATTCTCATAAGTAAAAGCGAAAATACTCTTCTGTAGATCTTTCGTATTCGTTAACATTTGCAATCCTAATGGTTGTAGTTCATCAGTATTATTACGAATAAACTTGTTATACATATAAGTCGCATAAACCTTGTTATTCTCATTTAGATCATATCCTATAATAGAACGAATCATACTGATCTTATCTTTGTTTATTCCCAGTGTTTTTGCGCTACCTACTTCTGCTCCTGTAGTATACATCACATAAGATCCATCAGGATAACGAATAGGCTTACCAGACCAGTCATACATTCTACCTATAGTATCAATGGCTTGTCTATCTACATGAGAATAACTACCATCTACTTTAACAGATAACCCTTCTATCAAGAAGTCTTTCTTCGAATAACTTAAAGTCATTACATTAGAAGAACCTCTTGTATGGCGATCTCCATAGACTAGGTCCATCGTTATACCATGTTGTATCTCTTTATAGTCTCGAGAAATAATTCCTCCTATCATAAACCTATCAGCCCACTTCACACCAGTATAACCAACCTCAACTTTAACTCCTTTTGACTTATATGTATCGTTAAATCGCTTCGCTTTTTGGTTAGGATATACCTTTCCTTCATAATCTTTAAATGCGATATTTTCCCCCCACACTTTATAACTATTATCACTGTAATTAACAAAAGCTGAAGCCTCTGTAGTCAGTCCATTTTCTAATCTATAGTTACCTGCTATATTCCACTGATGAGTATTAAACGATCCTCCAGAATAGGAAGTAACTAAGGAGCTACGGCTGCGTTTTTTTAATATTATATTTACAGCTCCTCCTAGTGCATCATCACTTAGATATGCCGGTACTACACCTTTATAGACCTCAACTCTATCTATTAAAGCAGGTGGTATACTACTTATAGAGAAAGAAGAACCATAATTACTAGCAGGTACACCATCTATAAATATGCGAACCGCATCTCCTGATAATCCGTTTAGATTAAACTTAATTCTAGAACCTAGTCCACCGTCTTGTCTTATCCTTACCCCTGCTGTACGATCAAGTATCTCAGCTGTTTGCATTGACAAGAGTGATGCTTCTTTCATCTCGATAACATTAGCCGCGAATCCCTTAGTCTCTAGCTCACGTTTCTCTGTCTTAACAGAGATAAGCATTTCGTCTAAACTAGTGCCATTAGATTTACTAACAGTAAAAACGTATTTCTTAGTAGCATCTGTAAAATCAACCGTTGTAATAAAATCGAGTACTTCGAAGGACTTAACTTCTATAGTCTGTCTTCCATACGCTAGTTGTTCAAACTCAAAAACGCCATGCTCGTTAGTTTCTGAATACATTGCTCCATTATTAAGATTAACAGTAGCATAAGCAACAGGATCCCCACTTTCAAACTTTATTACTCCAGTAAATGGATTAGATTGAGCTAACGTAACTAATGGTAGCAGTAGTATTATAAAGAATAATAAACTAAAACGATAATTAAGACTAAAAACGTTTTTGACTGTATAACTTTTCAATGTAGATTGAGAAAAATTACAATTAACAAATATGTTTGACACTTCCTTTTATATTAATTTTTATCAATAAAAGACACCTATAATTAACAATATTATACGTAGTCTTAATTAGAAGCAAACATAATCAGGTTTTGATTCTTAGTTTCTTTCAATTAGGGATAAATAAATACACATAACGGATTATTTTAATTAAATCTAAATAATATATTATATTTACAATAATAAACAACACACACTTTAAATATGTACTTAACAACTACTTATTATAACGAAGAATTAAATCAAGAGTTAAATATAATCACTCCGAATAGTCCTAAAAAAGACTTGAAGTATCTAAAAGAGAAAAACCTTAAACTAGGCAAGTATTATATAAGTACTCAAGAATTTAGATTGACGACTGCTTTATCTTTAAATATACAACCTAGTGCACCAGGTGTTTTAATGATATTCTTATTAGGAGGAGAGCAATACTACTCTCATCACATTATTAAAGAAGTTAAAAACAAAGAATATACATTTGTTATCCCTCCATCTAAAGAAACGACAAAACAAATATTAATACTTATACCACAAGAAGTAATATCTGATTTAAAAAAAGAGTTACTAGTTGATCTAAAGTTTAATAACCTTTCACCTACTATAACGATTAATGATATTACAAAGCATAACTCTCTTCTCTCTACAGAGATGAAATCAGTACTGATAGATATCAATGCCTGTCAGAGAAGTGGTTCATTTAAACAAGTATACCTTGAAAGAAAAATAGCAGAACTACTTTTCTTACAGTTAGAAAATATGACTTATGACAAATCTCTGTTACACATCACTGATGTAGATAAAGAGAGAATGCATCAAGCAAGAGAGTTAATCATTCAAAACATAACTTGCCCTTGTTCTTTAACTAACTTAGCCAAACAAGTAGGGACAAATGAGTTTAAACTAAAGAAGTTTTTCAAAGAAATTTTTGGCAATACTGTTTTTGGGTATTTAAACGATTATAAAATGACCAAAGCAAAAGAATTGCTACAAGATAATGATTTAACCATATCAGAAGTAGCAGACAACCTTGGTTTTAAATCACAAAATCACTTTAGCACTGTATTTAAAAAATATTATGGTTATTCTCCTAGCGAAATCAAAAAGAATATAGTCAGCTTAAAAGAGCACGTTTCGAATTCATTACAGAATGCTAGAAACTATATCCTTATCTTTTTTATAGAGATAATCGAATCAACTGATTTATATCTTTATTCTCTATTATAAATTCAAAAAACAGTATTAACCAACAGAATAGCAACGAGTTATTTACTAAAAATAATTAGTTATTATTCTGTTTTTATTTTTATATTTGCACACGATTTGGATCAACCTCTGGCGAGGTCCGCGAATGTTGTTCTGAAAAATAACTTATATACATTTTTACAATGGCAGATTTAATGAAATTCGTTCAAGACGAATTAGTTACAAAGAAAGATTTTCCTCAATTTGGTGCAGGAGATACTATTACAGTTTACTACGAAATTAAAGAGGGTGAGAAAAAAAGAACTCAGTTCTTTAAAGGAGTAGTTATTCAAAGAAGAGGACACGGTGCTACAGAAACTTTTACAATCCGTAAAATGTCTGGAAGTGTTGGTGTTGAGCGTATCTTCCCAATCAACATGCCAGCTTTAGAAAAAATCGAACTTAACCAAAGAGGTAAAGTACGTAGAGCTCGTATCTTCTACTTTAGAGAACTTACAGGTAAAAAAGCAAAAATCAAAGAAAGAAGAAGATAATCAACTTTCTAAGAGTTATAAGAAAAGAGATTGTACAATGTACAATCTCTTTTTTTTGATCTATACTTTCCAATTTCTGACTCCCCTACATTATACAGACTTATATTTCTTAGCAGAATACTAGAGGTTTCCTTGCAGTAATCTTGCTCAGAAGGCTTGTTTCAGCAACAATACCTCACGAATACCTCACGAATATTAGAGTCAGATAGAGTGTTTGACCCAGATTAAGCATTAGCCAAATACTTTTCGTCTATATGTCTATCACTTAATCTGGGTTTAATCCTGTCATACAACTTCTATAATACAAAAAAAAGACTGTCACTTACGCAACAGTCTTATATTATTTAATTT
>JBOFGJ010000836.1:0-1372 GCA_051649065.1 Flavobacterium sp.
CACGCTCTTTAATATCTTTAGTCAATAATAGTTTACACATAGCGGGTACATAAGTCAAACTCAGTATAAGTGAACCTAGTAATGCATATCCAAGTGTAAAGGCTAGGGGAGAGAACATTTTACCTTCTACTTTCTGGAAAGAAAAGATAGGCATTAGTGCTACAATTAGAATAAGCAGAGCAAAAAAGATATAACTTGCTACACTAGTGGCACTTTTTTTAATAGTCCCTAGTTTAGACATTCTATTAAACCTTGCCATTCCGACCTGTTCGGCTCGTTTCTCTAGACCGACAAAGACGTGCTCTACGATAACTAGAGTACCTTCTAATAATAGCCCGAAATCTAAAGCCCCCATTGAGATAAGGTTAGCTGGTAGCCCTTGTATTTTAAGCATGATAATAGCAAACAAGAATGCTAAAGGTATAACAGAAGCTACGATAAATGTAGTACGCCAGTTATACAAGAAGATAAATACAATAATAGATACTAATACAACACCTTCTATTAAGTTTTTTGTAACTGTTTTTACTGTTGTATTTACTAAGTGAGTTCTATCTACTACAGTTTCTATTTGCACGTTCTTAGGTAAGATACGTTCATTAAGGTCTGTTATCTTATCTTTTAAGCTTTCGATTACTGCACTAGGGTTTTCACCACGTAGCATAACTACGATACCTTGTACTACATCTTCATCATCTTGAAAGGCTACTTGCCCTAAACGAGGTTTAGCAGATACAACTACATTAGCTACATGTTTTACTAGAATAGGAGTACTTCCTTTCACTTCAATTAAGATATTTTCTATATCCTCAGCATTGTCTAATAATCCTACACCACGGACTACATAAGCCTGATCACCACGCTGAATAACATCACCACCTACGTTGATATTACTTTTCTCTACAGCTTCATATACATCTAATGGAGATAAACCATAGTTAATAAGCTCTGTAGGGTTAATCTGAATTTCAAATATCTTTTCTTCACCACCGAAACTCACTACATCTGCCACACCAGGTACAGAAAGTAATTCACGTTCTATAACCCAGTCTTGGATAGCGGTAACCTCTTTGATAGGAAGATCACTCTTAATAATATATCTAAATATCTCTCCTGTAGCTCCAGAAGGTGGTTCTATTTCAAAATCTGCACCCTCAGGTAGATTTACATTTCCCATTCTATTAGAAGCGTATTGTTGAGCAAAGAAGTCATCTACTTCATCGTTAAACAATACGGTTACTACAGATAGCCCAAATAGGGAGATAGATCTAACCTCTGCTTTATTAGGAATAGTATTTACTTCTTTTGAGATAGGAAGAGTAATGAATTTCTCAACTTCTTCAGCACTACGACCTGGCCACTGAGTGATAAT
>JBOFGJ010000837.1:0-10243 GCA_051649065.1 Flavobacterium sp.
CATCAGAGAGAATGATCGAAATATAGGATGGGGAACAGCTATGGTTACAGGTTTGAACTTTTTGATCATCTTTGTTGTAGCTTTTATATTAAAGATTATTAACGTCTTTCTGCTACAAGAAGAACCGATTAGTTCTGTCTTTATTAATGGAGAGTTTAGAACAGTCTTAAACTTTACAGTGTTTTACTCTATTCTATTAGCCATCTACTTTCACGTTCGTTTTTCGTCTTTAGTAAAGGATCAACAGTTAGAGGAGCAGAAGGTGATCACAGGCAATGTATCTGCACAGTTTGAAAGTTTAAAGAATCAGCTCGATCCACATTTTTTATTTAATAGCCTGAATGTATTAGGAGCTTTGATAGAAGAGGATCAGGATAAGGCAGTGGAGTTTAATAATTCACTATCTAAGACCTATCGATATATATTAGATCAGAAGAATAAAGAGCTTGTTCCTATAGAAGAAGAGCTTGCCTTCGCTAAGACATATATAGAACTGTTACAAATGCGTTTTGAGGATAGCTTAATATTCGAATTACCAATGGACATTAAACAAGAAGGAGCGAAGGTAGTACCCCTGTCTTTGCAGTTGTTATTAGAAAATGTGATTAAACATAACAAGGCTTCTGCACAGCGTCCAGTCCATATTACTATTAGTGAAAGTGCTGATGGATACTTAGTCATAAAAAACACCTTAAATAAAAAACAAGTACTAGATAATAGAAAAGGAATTGGATTAGAGAATATTGCGAGTAGATATGCACTATTAACTTCTAAACCTGTCTCGATAGAACAATCAGAACAATACTTTACAGTAAAGATACCAATACTAACCAAAATTATAGAACATATGAGAATTATAGACGTACCTGAGAACGAACAAGAAATATTAGTTGAGGCAAAGAAAAAAGTAGAGAGAATCAAGAAGTTCTACGCTCACCTTACTTTGTTTATTATGGTTAATAGCTTTTTAATTTTGATAAATCTGTTGAATGACTCACAAAACCCTTGGTTTTTATATCCATTCTTTGGTTGGGGAATTGGTTTAGCATCCCACGCGATGAGAACATTTAACTATAACTTATTCTTAGGCAAAGATTGGGAAGATAAGAAGATTAGAGAGTACATGGAGAAGAATAAAGGAGAAGGACAAAAATGGAACTAACGTACTATGGAACAGTCAAATATTTCGTCGAAGGCCTTAGTAGCATATAAGAGGTTTATCTATAAAAGGAATAACCGTGCTATACTCTTGTTTTTTAGGCTAATACTTATTTTTTTCTTTATGGGAATTATATGGTATGATAAACAATATGGTATTGAAAATGTAAATATCATAATAGGAACACCAGAAGAAGATTACTCTATTATATTCTTTGGTATCCTACTACTAGACACAGCCGTTAGATTCATTTTGCTATTTCTTAATAATATTCCAGGATTAAGGGTATTACAAGATAGAATGGAAAGAAAAGAACTGGAGAAGATAAAAGCGACATATCAGTATCAATTAAGTTTAAAAAAATAATGATTAGTATAGTAATTGTTGAAGATGAAAAGCCCGCTGCTCGCTCACTTGTGAGGAAGTTAGAGAAGTTAGGTTATAGTTCTATGATTAACCTTTCGAGTGTAGAGGAGGCTGTAGTGTGGTTTGGTTCTAATAAAGAGCCAGACCTCATCTTTTTAGATATACAGCTCTCAGATGGGTTGTCTTTTGAGATCTTCGAGCAGGTCAATATAAATAGCTCGATTATATTCACTACAGCTTATGACGAGTATGCTTTAAGAGCCTTTAAGCTAAACAGTATAGATTATTTGCTTAAGCCTATACAAGAAGATGAGTTAAAACAAGCGATTGACAAGTTTCAGAATAATAGAACAGCTATTTTTGGATTTAACCAACAGTTTGATTTATTTAAGCAATTTATGTCTACTTCGAATGCAGTAGAATATAAAGAGCGTTTCGCTGTTAAAGTAGGTGCTCAGATTAAGATCATCTTACGTGCTGAGATAGTGTGTTTTTACAGTGAGAATAAGGCTACTTATGTACAGACTACAGAGGGGAGAAACTATATTATAGATTATACCTTAGAAGAACTAGAGAAGATGGTAGACCCAGTAGATTTCTTTAGGATGAGTCGCAAGTTTATTGTTTCGATACATTCGATTAAAGACATCTATTCGTATTCTAATTCTCGTTTAAAACTCACCTTAGTAAATCTAGAGTCAGAAGACCTTATAGTAAGTAGAGAGAAGGTGACTGACTTTAAAAAATGGATAGAGAAATAGTGTTAAATCATAAAGAGCTAATATAACTAAAGTTGTAATAGCTTTTTTAACCCAGATTAAATGATAGACATATAAGCGAAAAGCAAGTATACAAAATGAAAGAGATATGAAGTAGAAATACTTTGTAGTATTTGGCTAATGCTTAATCAGGGTTTAATGCCTTGTACAATGTGGTAACTTAGGATCTATAGTTGTAATACAACTTTGTTTTTGCCCTAAACTCAAGAATAAAACAGAATAATACAATTTTATAAGCTGATATACCCATAGTTAGCCGTTTAATTGTTAATGATTTTAAAAAGTAGATAGAAAATAAGAAGTAATCTAAAATAATGTCTATTTTTAACCTATTAAAATAAAAACTATTTAGATGAAAAAATTAGGTGTTTTTCTAGTCGCTACGATATTGTTTGCGTCGTGTCAGAAAAAGAATGTTATTGAGTTAACAGCGAATAACTTTCCAGATAATACAGAAGTAGAAGTATTGTCTGTAGAAATAGGTCAAGACGTGCCTGTAGCGGTAGCTAAGGGGGTGATCGTAGGAGGTAAAGTATCTATGGAACATAATTTTACAGAATTAGACGAAGCATTTTTACATGTTAAAGGAGGTGAAGCAGGTGAACTTAATGCTTTTTTCCTGGCAGAGCCTGGTACGATCACAATTAGTGTAGATAAAAATACACCAGAAAAAACAGTTGTAGGTGGAACTGAAAACAATGATAAACTTCAAAAATTCCAAGACGAGATTAATCCTTTTGCAGAGAAGATTATGGCGTTTTCTCAAGAAAAGGGAATGCAAATGATGATGTTAGCTCAAACAGGGAAAGCTGATTCAGAAGAGTTTAAGAAATTAGAATCTGAGTACCAAGCGTTATTAGTAGGTCCTAAAGGGGTCTTAGAGAAATATGCTAAAGAGAACGAAGGAAAAGCTTTCGGATTGTTCTTATTAAACCAAATGATTCCATCAGGAGAGAAAAGTCCTGAGGCATATAAAGCTGATTTTGACAAATATTCTAAAGAATTAAAAGACTCTAAAATTGGTAAAAAGGTTGCAGAACGTTTAAACCAAATATTAGGTGAAGTAGGTGAGCCTGCTGAAGGAGATGCTAGTGGATTAGCTGTAGGAGAAAAATTACCAGAATTTAAAGGATTAACTCCAGATGGTAAAGAATTGACTTTATCTGATTTCTTACAAGGAAAGAAATTAGTTCTTGTAGATGTATGGGCATCATGGTGCGGACCATGTCGCCAAGAGAATCCTAATTTAGTAAAAGCATACGAAGCTTTTCACGCTAAAGGATTTGATATTATTGGTTACTCTTTAGATAAAGAGGAAGCTGCTTGGAAAAAAGGTATTCAAGTTGATAAATTAACTTGGACTCAAGTGTCTAACCTTAAGTTTTGGGAAGATCCTATCGTAGCTGCTTATGGTATCGAGGGTATCCCTGCTAACTACTTAGTAGATGGTAATGGAACTATTATTGATATGAACTTAAGAGGTGAAGATCTTAGTAAAAAAGTAGAAGAGTTATTAGCGAAGTAATCTTCGTTTAGATATCAAAAAAAGCTGTTGTGACGGAAGTTATAACAGCTTTTTTTTGTGGTATATACTATTTCCATAAATAATTTATACAATCTCATTCCATTATCTTGTTGTCCCCCTAATACAAAAAAGGATCTCACTCGTAAGTTTATAATGTAGTCGTAATCACATTCTCATTCCACTATCTTTGTCATCAATGTCTAATCGTATAAATCTAAATAATGGATATAAAAAAAGACTACTATATTGCTATAGCAGTCTTCTCTATTTAGATCTAAAACATTTTTTAGAAGTTTGGTCTTAAGTTGTATTTCTTGTAGAAAGCATCGATAACTTCTACTACTTCATCAGCTGAGTCTACAATCTTGATTAAGTTCATATCCTCAGGAGAGATATTGTGGTATTTATCTAGAAGAGTTGATTTAATCCAATCAATTAGTCCACCCCAAAACTCAGTACCTACTAATACGATAGGGAACTTAGCTATTTTCTTAGTTTGGATAAGTGTGATTGCTTCGAATAACTCATCAAGTGTACCGAATCCACCAGGCATTACTACGAATCCTTGAGAATACTTAACGAACATTACTTTACGTACAAAGAAGTAGTCGAACTGTAAGTTCTTATCTGCGTCGATATATGGGTTAAAGTGTTGTTCGAATGGCAATTCAATGTTTAATCCCACTGAAACTCCTTTTCCTAAGTGAGCACCTTTATTACCAGCTTCCATGATACCAGGTCCACCTCCAGTAATAATACCGTAACCTGCCTGACTCACTTTGAATGCGATTTCTTCAGCTAATTTATAATAAGGGTCATCTGTTTTAGTTCTAGCAGAACCGAAGATAGATACACAAGGTCCGATACGACCTATTTTCTCATATCCGTTTACGAATTCTGACATGATTTTAAAGATTCCCCATGAATCATTTGTCTTTATCTCATTCCAAGATCTTTGTTTAAATTTCTCTTGAATCTTTGCTTCTTCACTTTCAAATGCGTCTTTCATAATCTTAATTTTTTAACTCCTCTTTTAAAAAGTGAGCCGTGTAGCTCTTGTTATTTTTACATATTTCTTCAGGGGTACCCGTAGCGACTATTTCACCACCTTGGCTACCACCTTCATATCCAACATCTATAATATAGTCAGCTGTCTTGATTACATCTAAGTTGTGCTCTATGATTAGTATGGTATTTCCTTTCTCGACTAATTTATTAATCACCTCCATCAATACTCTTATATCCTCAAAGTGCAAACCTGTTGTAGGTTCATCCAGTATATAGAATGTATTACCTGTATCCTTCTTAGATAGTTCACTAGCTAATTTGATACGCTGAGCTTCTCCACCTGATAAAGTAGTGCTTTGTTGTCCTAAAGTAATATACCCTAAACCGACTTCATTAATAGTTCTCAATTTACGATATATTTTTGGAATATTTTCAAAAAATTCTACTGCTTCTGCTACCGTTGTGTCTAATATATCCGAAATCGACTTGCCTTTATAGCGAATCTCTAATGTCTCTCTATTAAAACGCTTTCCTTGACAAGTTTCACACTCGACATATACATCTGGTAAGAACCCCATTTCGATAGTACGCACTCCAGAACCTTCACAGGTATCGCATCGACCTCCTTTTACATTAAAGCTAAAACGCCCTGGTTTATAACCGCGTATAGCAGCTTCAGGTAGTTGAGCGAATAGGTTTCTAATATCTGAGAATACCTCTGTGTATGTCGCAGGATTAGATCTAGGTGTACGCCCAATAGGACTTTGATCTATCGCGATAACTTTATCTATATGTTCTAACCCCTTTATTTTCTTATAAGGTTGGGGTTTTGCCACAGCATGGAAGAAGTGTGTATTCAGAATAGGGTAGAGTGTTCCATTGATTAATGTAGACTTCCCTGAGCCTGATACTCCTGTTACACATGTTAGTGTTCCAAGTGGTATTTCTATACTTACATCCTTTAGGTTATTACCTGTAGCACCTTCTAGTTTTAAGGTTTTGCCATTTCCTTTTCTGCGTTTCTTAGGAACGGCTATTTTTAGTTTACCATTAAGGTAATTTGCTGTAAGCGTATCTTCTTTTAACAACTCGGCAGGAGTACCCTCACTTATGATATTACCACCGTTTTTACCTGCTTTAGGTCCGATATCGATAACATAATCAGCACGCTCTATCATATCCTTGTCATGCTCTACTACTAAGACAGAGTTTCCGATATCTCTAAGAGATTCTAATGACTTGATCAGGCGCTCGTTATCGCGTTGGTGAAGACCGATACTAGGTTCGTCCAAGATATATAATACACCTACTAATTGTGAACCTATCTGAGTAGCTAAACGAATACGCTGTGCTTCACCTCCTGATAGTGTACGTGAACTCCTATTTAAAGATAAGTAGGTAAGTCCCACATCCTGTAAGAATGATAGACGTGTAGTGATCTCTTTAAGTACTTCGCTACCGATAGCTACTTGCTTCTCTGTAAGTTGATAAGGTAGTTTCTTAAACCAAGTAATTAACGTCTCAACATCCATCTGAATTAATTCACCGATGTTTTTATCTCCCATTTTGAAATAAAGCGCTTCTTTCTTAAGACGAGTACCATTACATTCAGGACAATCTATCTCATCCATAAACTCCTTCGCCCATCTTTTAATTGTAGCACTTTCACTTTCCTCAAACTGATTCTTGATGAAGTTGATAATTCCTTCAAAGTCAATTTTATAGTTTTTAGTGATTCCAGCTACTTTAGACACAACAGAGAAACTCTCTTGACCTCCATTAAGGATAATATCCATCGCCTCAGCAGGGATTTTATCGATAGGGTCATTTAGGGAGAATTTATACTTCTCTGCGATTATCTCTAGTTGTTTAAACATCCATGATTTCTTCTCCGTACCTAAAGGGATTAACCCTCCGGCTTTAATAGAGATAGCAGGATCAGGAATAATCTTAAGCATATTAATCTCATTGATTGTTCCTAGTCCATTACAGCATGGACACGCTCCTTTAGGAGAGTTAAATGAGAAGTTGTTTGGCTCGGGTTTAGAATAAGAGATACCTGTAGTAGGGCACATCAGATGACGACTAAAGAAGCGCGCTACTTCACCCTCGTGTTCTAATACCATAATGATATCATCACCATAGTGCATCGCTACTTTGATGCTCTCTGTAAGGCGTTGTTTGGTTTGCTCTGTATCATCTATTGCGATACGGTCTATAACCGTTTCTATATCATGTGTTTTATATCTATCCACACGCATACCCGAAGTGATATCTAATATCTCTCCATCTACGCGTACTTTTAGGAACCCTTGTTTAGCTATCTGTTCGAATAACTCTCTGTAGTGCCCCTTACGAGCGCGTACTACAGGTGCTAGTACATTGATTCGCTTACCTTGATACTCACTGATGATTAGATCTAAGATTTGTTCATCTGAGTAACTGACCATTTTCTCGCCAGTATTATAGCTATAAGCTTCTCCAGCTCTAGCAAATAACAGACGCATAAAGTCATATATCTCAGTGATTGTACCCACTGTAGATCGCGGGCTTTTATTAGTTGTTTTCTGTTCGATAGCAATTACAGGAGACAGACCATCGATCTTGTCTACATCAGGTCGTTCTAGTCCTCCTAGGAATTGTCTAGCATAAGCAGAAAATGTTTCTATATAACGGCGTTGGCCTTCAGCATAGATAGTATCGAATGCAAGAGACGATTTGCCCGAACCAGAAAGACCAGTGATAACTACCAGCTTTTCTCGTGGGATAGACACATCTATATTTTTTAGATTGTGTACTCTAGCTCCTAATACTTCTATTGTTTCTTCTGTTTTAGACATATTTTTTGGCAAAAAACAAATATACGACTTTAAACCTAGATTAAGCGATAGACATATAAACGAAAAGTAATTATACAAAATAGGTCTGAATTTATAAAAGGGCTGAGTTTAAAATAGTCCTGTGGACTGTTTTAAAACGAAGAGCCAGCAGTAGCAAAGCATGTAGTATGGTTTTAGAAGAAATGAAAGAGATATGAAGTAGAAATACTTTGCAGTATTTGGCTAATGCTTAATCTGGGTTAAATATCCTTTAGTAGTTTTTTTGTGATTTTGGTTATGAGGTTATCTTGACTTTCATACCCTTCCATTTTGAGCAAGCCTCATTCTTGTATATCCAATTTAAGATTTTTAACTTTGTCATATATCCTAACTTGTATTTTGTTGTAAATCACTATTTTAATTTAGATAAGGTTTGTAGGTTATACCACTTATCTCAAGAAAAAAGCCCCTTTTTTGCCCTTTCCCATGTATGAAGTTGCCGATTGACTTTGTATGAAAGTATATGGACAGCATCGTGAGTCCATCCTGACTCCATTAAAAAAGCTGTTTTAATGGACTCGCTACGGACTCATTACGGACTCACTCAAACCAAGATCCCATAAAAATGGCTTTTTTACCCTATTAAGATAAGTTCTGATTGTTTTTAAATATTAGCCTTGAAGATTGGCTCAAAAAATCACTGAAAATTTGATGTTCAGTACATTGTAAATATACATATTAATAGGCAAGTATTTTGATACTCCCTTGTCTTTTACTGTATTTTTAATTCTATCCTCAATTTACAAGGATTTAAAAGCCTATGACTAATTAGATAGTCAACTGTTTTGCTTGCTTTTATTTTTAGGTGGTTTTTAATCCAGCCATTAAGTTAAGATGACTTCTATTTGTTCAATAGCGCACCATTACAATTCCATGACATCAAAAAAAAACAACGCCATAACATCACAACTCCACAAAAAAACAAGTACTTTTAGGCTTTAATAACAACACACTATAATGAAAGCAGCTATATTACATAAATCGGGAAGCACGCCTAAATACGGAGATATTGATTTATTATTTGATTTAAAAGAAAATCAACAACTACTTAATGTCAAAGCTGCCGCGGTTAAGAACCTTGATAAAGCTCGCGTAAGTGGTAAACACTATGCTAGTTATAGAGAGTTTCCTACAGTAGTAGGAACAGATGGAGTAGGAGAGCTAGCAGACGGAACTCGTGTATATGGTTTCGGGATTACAGGGATGCTAGCAGAGCAAGCGATTATAGGTGATAATTATACTCCTATACCGCATACACTAGACTATGTTACGGCAGCGGCTTTACCTAATGCTGTTTTAGGATCAGCTATGCCTCTTTTGATTAGAGCCAAACTTGTTGCAGGTCAAACAGTATTATTTAACGGTGCAACAGGAGTCACAGGACAAGTAGCGGTACAGATAGCAAAACACTATGGTGCTAAGCATATCATAGTCACAGGGAGAAATGAAAAACTTCTAGAAGAATTAAAATCTTATGGTGCTAGTCATACGATCAATTTAAAAGATACAGATGAAAGTATAAAACAACAGTTAAGTGCCATCCACAACGAAACGCCGATTGATATTGTGATTGATTATCTATGGGGCAAACCGATTTCATTAATAATGGAAATATTAAAAGGGGATTCTATCACACATATATCTCATACTACTAAGATTGTTACAGCAGGGGATATGGCAGGTAAGGAGATCTCCTTGACATCATCTATACTGAGAAGCTCTGCTATAGAAATATTAGGATCAGGATTCGGAAGCTTATCTCCAGAAGAACTGATTGTGTTTAATAAAGTAATCTTGCCTGAGATGTTCTTATTGGCTTCTAATAACAAATTGCATATTCAGACAGAAGTACATCCGTTAGAGAATATTGAAGAAGCATGGAATAAACAACTCGCATCAGGTACTAGATTAGTGATAACTATTTAGTATTAACCTAGATTAACAAATGATATTAATAAGCTACCTAATCCCATAGGTAGCTTTATTTATTTCTACTAGGTTCTAATTATCTTTCTAAAACAGCCCCCTCAGGGGATCAGAAATAAACTAAAAAAATATAGTTCCTTGTTGTTGATAGGATAATAGCTAAAATGTATAACTCTCTTTTACTTTCTCTTTTACCTTAGTTGAGTAAGTGCATGGTGTTAGTGGTGTTTTTGGCTTTGTAAAAACTTTCTAATTACCCAAAAAAACTAAGTGTATTTGCAAAATAGAATAGCTTATTATAGTATTTGTGTTAGTATTATTTTAAGAAATATTTTTATTTGAAATAATAATTATTAAATACTGTCGTTTATAATTTATATATTTGTTATAGAATGTGGTTTAATATTAATTATTTAATACAGTATGAAAAGAGCTGTAGATTGATTTAGTTGTTGGTAGATGAAGATCCAACAGCCAATGTTTAACTTTTAAATGATAAAATTATGGCAAAGAATGATTTGTTTAAAAAAGACTGGTTGGATATTGTTTTTGAGAATCGCAATAAAGCCTATGGTGCTTATAAATTGCGTCAAACCAGTTC
>JBOFGJ010000838.1:0-1468 GCA_051649065.1 Flavobacterium sp.
GTAGCCGTTCAATTAGACGAATATGAGGAAGTTATATGTAATGGAAGACATGGTTATTATCCAGATGTTCCTGAGATATTTGAACGTTTTCTAAACTATATGGATACTTTAGAGTTAAAAGAAGATGAGTCTGTTTTTGATTCCCTGAGAAAGTTTACAGATGATCCGTTTATGTATTCTTATATAGAAGCTTTTTTGGCAGATATGGCTGCTGGTAGTAGGAACTATTCAAGTAAGAAGTTTAAAGAGAATTTAGCTACTTTTAAGCCTATTGATTATGCTTTACGCGATAGGACGATGGCTAATACTGTACTTGAATATTATAACAATATTTTACAGAACTATATTAAAGTAAATACTCCTGTTAAAATAATAAATCATATAAATGATGATGTGAGAATCTCAACTTTAAAAGGAGAGGAATATAGTTTTTCTCAGTGTATCATTAGTGTGCCAATCTCTCAATTAAAAACTGATAAAATAAACTTCGTTCCAGTATTGCCAAGTGAGAAAAGAGAGGCTTTTCATAAAATAGGTTTTGGAAAAGGAGTTAAAGTCTTATTGTTTTTTAGCAATAATATCCTTGATAAAAGTTATTTTAATTTAGAGTATGCTCCATATTATATACAGAAAACATTAAAAGGAAAAGAGCCTATATATGTTATCTATACTTTGTTATTTGGAGATTATGCAGAACGTTATTACCATAATCCAGAAAATATAAAAGAGAACATTTTTAAGGAGCTTAGCGCTCTTTCTAATAGCAATATTAAAGATAGCTTAATAGAGGCTGTTTATCAAGATTGGTCTAGTGAAGAGTATATAGAGGGCACCTATAGCTTTCCTTTGCCTAATGAAGACAATGTAAGGATAATTGCTGCAGAATCTATTGATAATAAGCTTTTCTTTATTGGAGAGGCGATGAATCAAAACTCGGAGTACGGTTTTATACATGGAGCTATGGATACAGCTATTAGTTTAGCTAAGAAATTTTAAGTTATTTAGATAGGTTTTATAAATAGTTTAAACGTGAGAAAAAATATTATAATAGAGTGTCCTACTAATCTAGGTTTAGCGCAAAGTGATTATGCTATTGAACCTGGAGTAAAGCGTTTACCTAGATGGTTAGAAAGACATGGATTATATACTGCAATAAATCCTTCTGAAGTATATGTTATAGATACTCCTGAATATACGATGGATTTAGACGCGAGTACTCAAGTAAGAAATGCGAATGCTATAATTACTTATGCTAAAAGGCAGGCTGATATTATTGAAAAAGAACTTTCAAACAATTCTTTTCTAATTGTACTAGGCGGGGATTGTAGTATTCTAATTGGAAGTGCTCTAGCTCTTAAGAAAAAAGGGCGTTATGGTTTATTTTTTTTAGATGGCCACACTGATTATATGTTGCCAGGTCATCTTGGTACTCATGGAGCTGCAGGAATGGATTTAGCTATTGCCTGTG
>JBOFGJ010000839.1:0-2527 GCA_051649065.1 Flavobacterium sp.
TAATACGATATATTTTTGGGAAGAACCTAATAGATATTTTCAAGAGGTTTATAGAATCCTTAAATCTGAAGGACAGTTTACACTAGCTTTTATCCAAAAAGATTTTATTCAGAAACAACCTTTTGTGACTCTGGAAGTATTCCATTTTCATAAGACAGAGTGGTTGATTAGACTACTGACTAACATTGGGTTTTATAATATAGAACAATGGCAATATATGGAGAACACTACTAATAAAGTAGGACAACACGTCGTTAGACCATTTATCATCTTAAAAGCGACTAAGTTATAAGACGATAATTTCGAAATCCTTATTTATAATGTTTATCTATGTATACTATTAATTAACTCACTTATAAATATGAGGAAAGAAAACAATTAGTTTTAAATAGTAATGTGGCAGATGGCATGACCAGCTCTAGTGACTATGGTGTTATTTTGGCTTTATAATTTCTTAGATGGAGTATTTGTAGGGCATTTAATTAATGACCAAGCCCTCGCAGCAGTTGGAATTGCTTTTCCGCTTGTTCAGATTGGACAGGCTATCGATAGTCTGATAGATACTAGTGTGCGGACAGGTATCAGTATTTTGATAGATGCTGAGAATACACAAAAGTTAGGTAAGTGTCTATGTACTGTTAATTATCTCCGTATACTATATTTATGATACCTGCTTATATCTATGTAGATGACTTAATATATCTGATTGGGGGGTAGAGGTGAGGTTGCTGTATTTGGGTCAGAGTATTATAAGGTTATTTTATTGGGTACTTTCTTTTGGGTGCACAGACTAGCATTTAATATAATGATTAGGGCAGAAGGGAAGAATAACTATGAGTTTAGTGATTGATATAGTGCTTAAGCATGTTTATAGCTATTTGTGACTAGGGTATTATTGGTGCAGCTTGGGCTACTAATGTATTTATGTTAGTGTATATGGTACTTGGAGTTTTGTATTATCACCTATCGAAGGCCTCATTTATGACTAATATATGGTTATTACATAAAGATAACGAGATACAGGAGCTAGTGATTAAGCTCGGTATGCTTATGATGGTTATGGTAGTGATTCAGAATATTAATGTATTATCGAAATATGGCTCTGATAATGATATTACATTCTTTACCGTAGTTAATCGTTTCTATTTGTCACTATGTA
This sequence comes from Flavobacterium sp., assembly GCA_051649065.1. Taxonomy (GTDB): domain Bacteria; phylum Bacteroidota; class Bacteroidia; order Flavobacteriales; family Flavobacteriaceae; genus Flavobacterium. Next base: position 1,160 of record JBOFGJ010000839.1, read on the forward strand.
TGCGTATGTTCGGATTAATGCGTGTACTTTAGTCCGTTGCAGGAATGAACTATGGAGTACATAATTTTGTACGAACTAAAAAATCATATCTTTTATTTACATGGACGGGTTTAGCTTTATGGATACCTTTCTGGTGTTTAGTAATGCTTTTTCCTCAAGACGTCTTGACACTAATGAGCCCTAATCAGTTGTTCACTGTAAATTAGTTAGTCAATTTTAGAGTCTATATGAGCGTTATGTTAATTTTTCCTGCTATTTTATGGCCATGGTTTGGTTCCCTTCAGTTGAGAATGTTTGACCTGCTAGTATGATAGCTATACCTAGACAGCTACTCTTATATGTACTGATAATGTTAGTAGTACCTATATGTTATGGTATTGATGGTATATATTGGGCACGTGCACTTATTGATTGGACGATTTTCATCGTGGAGGCTATCACTTTGAATAATAATTTCTATAAAATGGATAAGTATTTTTGACCAATAATATAGGATAAGTAGATTATCCGTAAATTCGCTTGCAACTTTTGGAGGAGGGCCTGTCTTTCTTTTGACTTTATAATTATACAACACAACAAATATGGAATTATTAAAAGAACGAATTTTGCAAGATGGTAGATGTTTTGAAGGAGGAATACTAAAGGTAGATAGTTTTATTAACCATCAGATGGACCCAGTATTAATGAAGTCTATAGGAGTAGAGTTTGTACGAAGATTTGCAGGTACTAATGTAAATAAGATTATGACTATTGAAGCGAGCGGTATTGCACCTGCTATTATGACTGGGTATCTTCTAAATTTGCCTGTGGTTTTCGCAAAAAAGAAAATGCCAAGTACAATGGAGAATATGTTATATACTCAGATTCATTCTTTCACTAAAAACAGAACGTATGATGTAGTGATTAGTAGTGATTTCTTACAGCCTACAGATAATGTATTGTTTGTAGATGACTTCTTAGCTTATGGTAATGCCGCTGTAGGGGTATTAGATTTAATCAAACAGTCTGGAGCTAATCTTGTAGGAATGGGTTTTATCATTGAGAAAGCTTTTCAGAATGGTCGAAAATTAATTGAGGAGCAGGGAGTCCGTGTAGAATCCTTAGCAATAATAGAAGATTTGTCTAATTGCACGATTACGATTAGATAGTTTTTCACTCCACTATATACTAAAGAAGAACCCGAAGCGATATGCTTCGGGTTTTTTTATGCCTTATAGAGAATGTTAAGTACTTCAAGAGTTCTACAAAAATGTTTCAAGAAAAAGATTTTATAGCAGAACAGTGTTGGGTAATGTTGAAGAAGTGTTGAAGGGGTTAGCATAAAGATAGATATTTCTTGACTTCAGAAGACATTTTAAAATAGTGCCC
>JBOFGJ010000840.1:0-1237 GCA_051649065.1 Flavobacterium sp.
AATTCCTCCGAAGTACTTAGTAGCTACAGGATTCTTAGTATTCTTTATATACAGCTTCTGGGCGCGCAACATACTTACACCAGATACAGGTAGTGAACACTTCTTCTGGCCATTAGTAGTACGTGGAGTTGGTTTAGGACTATTATTTGTACCTATTACTACATTATCTCTGTCTAATCTACGCAATAGAGAAATTGGTGAAGGAGCTGCATTTACAGGTATGATGCGTCAGTTAGGAGGGTCATTTGGTATTGCCTTAATTACGACGTTTATCTCTAGATGGACAGTAAACCACAGATTAGGTTTAGTGAGTCACTTAGATACTGCATCATTAGAAGTACAAAACCGAGTAGCTACATTACAACAGAGTTTTATGGCTAAAGGATTTACTACTGATGAGGCATTGCAGAAGGCTTATACCCTACTTGATTTAGGTGTTACCAAACAAGCTACTGTATTAACCTATATGGATGTGTTTATGTTCTTAGGAGTTTTATTCCTTATCTGTATTCCATTTATCCTGATCCTTATCAAAAAAGGTGCAGGTAAAATTATAGCAGGTGCAGGACATTAATATATTATAAAAGAATAGAGACCCTTTGTGGTCTCTATTCTTTTATTTTAATTAGATACTCAACCTTATAATGAATACAACAAATTAATCTTTCGAAGCATTTTGTTAATGAACTATTCAACCGAAATAACCTTGCGAAGCGACATAACGGCATCAGCTAGTTAACGAGCGTCAAATACTTGAAGATTTTTGAAAACTAGCCAGTGTTTGACCAGGGCCGAGTGTATAAAAATATCCTGTGGATATTTTTAACGAAGGAGCTAGAAGGGGTAATGGCATTTGGCTAGTTTAAAAATTGAAAGTCTATTTGACCGCTAACTAGGTTACAGCCTTGACTTTTTTTGTTACTTTCCCACATACTCTGCTCGCGCAGACTTTATCAAGGCAAAAAAGTAAAAGAATTGAAGAATTAAAAAATTTGCTTTATAGCATTAATATGTTCTTATTCCAAAAGTATAAATGTAAAAGCTGAGCTACTATATAACAAAAAATAGAGACCCTTTGTGGTCTCTATTTTTGTTTCACACTAATGCTGTTTATGTTGTTTTCTATATTGCAAAGGAGTTACTCCTGTTTTCTTTTTAAAGAAACGACCAAAGTAAGACTCTTCTGTAAAGTTCAGGTCTATTGCTATCTGAGATACAGTTGCGTTAGTCTGTATTA
>JBOFGJ010000841.1:0-2238 GCA_051649065.1 Flavobacterium sp.
GTATGAACAGAAGTTTAAAAATGGAAAACAGGATGGTGCAGCTAAGTGGTATGACGAGAATGGTCAACTTAAAAAAGAGATGAAGTAAAGGAGGTAAGTAATTTATTGTCTTTTACAGAAAAACTGTTTAGTGAGAGCATAAAGAAACTATATTTGAAGAACAAGATAATTCAATTATGAAACAATTGATCAAAGTAACTCAGTTTACAAGAGATGAGCAGATTCCTTCTGTTCATTCGCCTTTCTATTATGCTATTCTTTTTGAAGGAGAGGCAACGTTTACTTTAGACTTTCATACTTATAGTTGTTCAGGGAAAAATATCCTTTTTTTGTCTCCCTATCAAATTTTGAATTGGAATACACTTCAAATAGAAGAGATGTATTATCTTCAGTTTCACGGTGATTTTTATTGCATTGAATACCATAAAGAAGATGTTGCTTGTAATGGTATCTTGTTTAACACTCCTTTTGAAGTTCCTTTTGTGGTATTGCAGGATAAGGTGTATGATGAATTAGTGCAATATTGTAGTAAAATCAGTTTGCTAGACCAAGCAGAAACGAGTTATGATATCTCTCTAGTTAAGACTTATTTGCAATTAATTTTAGCCTTAAGTAGCAAAGAGAAGCAAATAAGTAATGCTGGTCTGAAAGTAAAAATGACTGCTATAGGGGAGGTTGCAAACTTTAAAGAATTGTTAGAAGAATACGTTGTGCGTTATAAGTCAGTGTCTTTCTATGCTGATAAATACAATCTGTCAACGGATGTTTTTAGTAAAAAAGTAAAGAAGTACTTTGGAAAAACGCCTACACAGCTAATCCAAGAGCGCTTAGTGCTAGAGGCTAAAAAGCAACTGCACCTTACATATAAAAGCATAAAGGAAGTGGCAAGTGAGTTGGGCTTTTCGGATGAGTTTTACTTCAGCCGCTATTTTAAAAAAGAAGTAGGGGTTTCGCCAAAAGTATTTCGAGAGCAGGTAGGTATCTCCATTGTAGCAAAAAAGTCTATGGAATAGAGGGAATTGTCTATGTTTTGTTTTGTATGGGTACAGTAGTTTTATGCTTTTATAAAACGATATACAATGAAACAGATTTTAGAATTTTTTAGCCAATTACAAGTCAGAGCAATTCATATGATACGCCTTAGTATTTTTATAGTTATGTTGTGGATAGGAGGGTTAAAGGCCTTTCAGTATGAAGCAGATGGAATAGTGCCCTTCGTTATAAACAGTCCCTTTATGAGTTTCTTTTACCACAATGCGGATCAAAAGGCAATAGATGCAGACGGAAAAGAAGTGGCAGCCTATACCCAATATAAAAATCCTGAGGGCAAAACAGTTCAAAAGAACTTTGATTGGCACATTGCTAATGGTACTTACTTGTTTTCTTACGCTCTAGGGGCGGTTATCATAACGATAGGGGTATTTGTTCTATTGGGTATTTGGTATCCAAAAATAGGCTTTATAGGAGGGATTCTGACTATGGGAATGTCTATTGTGACCTTAACCTTTTTAATTACAACTCCAGAAGTATATGTACCCAATCTTGGCGGAGATTTCCCAACACCTAACTATGGTTTTCCTTACCTGTCTGGAGCAGGCCGATTAGTGCTTAAAGATGTCATTATGCTAGCTGCTGGATTAGTCATCGCTAGTGATAGTGCTCGTAGGATATTAAACTCAGATTGCGATAGACAGATAAACGAAAAGTAATTATACAAGATAGCTCTGAATTTCTTCTAAAAGTATACTGTAGTATGGTTTTAGAAGAAATGAAAGAGATAATGTGATTTTACACGAGTTTATTATTATGCCTAATCATATGCATGCGATTATCGAGATAGTGAAGAATAAAACAAAGGCAGGTGATAATAAAGGATTTAAATTTCCGTTTCAAACCATCGTCAGAGGCTATAAAATAGCCACAATATGTGTACAACGGTAGAGGCGAATTGCAATTCGCCCGTTTATAATTGGACACACAATATGCCGTATAATGGATTGGACAAATTGCAATTCGCCCGTTTATAATTGGACAAACAATATGCCGTATAATGGATTGGACAAATTGCAATTCGCCCGTTTATAATTAGACACACAATATGCCGTATAATGGATTGGACAAATTGCAATTCGCCCGTTTATAATTGACGCACAATATACCGTATAACGGTAGGGGCGAACAATTCACGATCCGGGACATTCGTTGTGCGGGCGAATTGAATTTGTGGTGTGGGCGAAT
>JBOFGJ010000842.1:0-2591 GCA_051649065.1 Flavobacterium sp.
ATCAATAGTTTTAGAAGATGAAGAATAGATATCTAACAATCTTTTGTATGAACTTAATTCAAACTGCTCTCTAGCTTTCTTGTTCACGTGAGGAGAACGAAGAACAGTAAAGATTTTTTTATGAGTAGGTAATGGAATAGGTCCAGTTACTACTGCTCCTGTACTTTTTACAGTTTTTACGATTTTCTCAGCTGATTTATCAACCAACATATGATCGTAAGATTTTAATTTTATTCTGATTTTTTGACTCATTTTACTCTAAAATTAAGCGTTTCCTTTTGCTTTAGTGATTACTGCCTCTGAAATGTTTGATGGTGTTTCAGAGTAGTGAGAGAACTCCATAGTAGAAGTAGCTCTACCAGATGATAATGTTCTTAATGTTGTTACATAACCAAACATCTCTGATAATGGAACTGAAGCCTTAACAACTTTAGCACCATTTCTGTCATCCATACTGTTGATTTGTCCACGACGACGGTTCAAATCTCCAACGATATCACCCATATTCTCTTCAGGAGTCAATACTTCTAACTTCATGATAGGCTCTAAAATGATCGCTCCAGCAGCTTTAGCAGCAGCTTTATATCCCATTTTAGCTGCTAATTCGAATGATAATGCATCCGAGTCAACCGCGTGGTAAGAACCATCAGTTAAAGTTACTTTCATTGAATCCATTTCGAATCCAGCTAAAGGTCCTTGTTTCATCGCCTCTCTAAATCCTTTCTCTACAGAAGGGATATATTCTTTAGGAACGTTACCACCTTTAACTTCATTTACGAACTGTAATCCAACGAATGGTTTTCCATCAACGTCATCAGCAGGTCCCATTTTGAAAACAATATCAGCAAATTTACCACGTCCACCAGATTGCTTTTTATAAGCTTCTCTATGTTGTGCATCGCGTGTAAGAGCCTCTTTGTACTCAACTTGTGGTTCTCCTTGATTAACTTCAACTTTAAACTCACGTCTCATACGGTCGATTAACACGTCTAAGTGTAACTCTCCCATTCCAGAGATTACAGTTTGTCCAGACGCTTTGTCAGTTTTAACTGTAAAAGTTGGATCCTCCTCAGCTAACTTAGCTAAAGCAGTACCCATTTTATCCATATCTGCTTTTGTTTTTGGTTCAATAGCAATACCGATAACTGGATCAGGGAATACCATACTTTCTAATACAATAGGATTTTTCTCATCACATAAAGTATCTCCAGTTTTGATATCCTTAAATCCTACAGCAGCTCCAATATCTCCAGCTTCAATATATTCTACTGGATTTTGTTTGTTAGCGTGCATTTGGTAGATACGAGAAATACGCTCTTTATTACCAGAACGAGTATTTAACACATAAGAACCTGCATCTAAGTGTCCTGAATAAGCTCTAAAGAATGCTAAACGACCTACGAATGGGTCAGTAGCGATTTTAAATGCTAATGCAGCGAAAGGCTCAGTAACAGCTGGTTTACGTGTAATAGGCTCTTCAGTATCAGGATCTGTACCTTCGATAGCTTCCTTATCCATTGGAGAAGGTAAATAACGACAAACAGCATCTAACATAAACTGAACTCCTTTATTTTTAAATGATGATCCACAAGTCATAGGGATGATACTCATATCAAGAGTTGCAGCACGTAAAGCAACGTGAACTTCGTCCTCTGTGATTGAATTTTCATCTTCCATATATTTCTCAAGAAGATTCTCATCATAAGCAGCAATTTCTTCGATTAATTGACCTCTGTATTGTTTTACATCAGCCAACATATCTGCAGGAATCTCTACTACGTCAAAAGTAGAACCATGATTCTCATCATGCCATACAATCGCACGGTTTTTAACTAAGTCAACGATACCTCTAAAATCTGCTTCATCACCAATAGGTAAAACGATTGGCACTGCGTTTGATTTCAACATATCTTTAACTTGCTGACAAACTGCTAAGAAGTTAGCCCCTTGACGGTCCATCTTGTTAACAAATCCCATACGTGGAACTTTATAGTTATCAGCTAATCTCCAGTTAGTTTCAGATTGAGGTTCAACACCATCAACAGCACTAAATAAGAATACTAATCCATCTAATACACGTAAAGAACGGTTTACCTCTACAGTAAAGTCAACGTGTCCAGGAGTATCAATAATATTAAAGTGGTACTCTTTAGACTCAGGTATTACAGCTCCTTGAGTTGTTGGGAAATTCCAAGTACAAGTAGTAGCTGCTGATGTAATAGTAATCCCTCTTTCAGCCTCTTGCTCCATCCAGTCCATAGTAGAAGATCCTTCGTGAGTCTCTCCCATTTTATGGTTTTTACCAGTGTAGAACAAAATACGTTCAGTAGTTGTAGTCTTACCAGCATCGATGTGTGCAGCGATACCAATGTTTCTTGTATATTTTAAATCTCTTGCCATTGTATATAGTTTCTGTATGGATTAAAATCTAAAGTGAGAGAATGCTTTATTAGCTTCAGCCATTTTATGAGTATCCATTCTCTTTTTAACAGCAGCTCCTTCTTCTTTAGCAGCAGCTAAGATTTCAGACGCTAATTTTCCAGCCATAGATTTCTCATTTCTTTTTCTAGCATACAAAATCATCCATTTCA
>JBOFGJ010000843.1:0-2156 GCA_051649065.1 Flavobacterium sp.
CCAAAATTACATTGTACCAACTTAAAAAACATTGAACTACTTCAATAAATTACAATTTTTTCTTACTGCGTATTTTACTCAAAAACTCTTGTGAAATCCCTAGATAAGAAGCTATCTGGATATTGGTCAATCGCTGTGGTAGTGAAGGATATCGCATACAGAAGTACTCATACTCTTCCGTAGCATTTAGCGACAGTTTATTAATAATACGTCGTTGAAGTGCAGCGCATTCTTGTTGAGCCATACGTCTATATATCCTTTCTAATCTAGGTATCTCTTCATATAAAGCCTCTTTTCTTTCTTTCGTAATATATAGAATCTCACTATCTTCTAAAGCCTGAATACTTGTTCTAGATGGTTCATTCGTATTATAGCTTTCTAAATCTGATATCCACCAATCTTCTATGGAAAAATGTATAATATGCTCATCCCCTTTATCATCTAAACAATATTTCTTAAAACACCCTTGTATAACAAAGGCTTCAAAATTACATACCTCTCCTGTCTTTAACAGATACTCTTTCTTCTTGACAAGAACTGTCTTAAAAGCAGAAAAAATAATATCTTTTTCTTTTTGAGAAAGGATTACTCCTTTTCGTTCATAATTGTTTATTAAAGAGGCTTTATTCATTAATTCCCTTTTACTTAATAACTTTTTAATACTAGGCCAATATATCTTTTTCATCCCAGAATCAGCGATAGACATATAAGCGAATAGCAATTATACAAAATAGGTTTGAATTTATGAAAGGACTGAGTATAAAATAGTTCTGTGGACTAGTTTAAAACGAAGAACCAGCAGTAGCGCGGCATGTAGTATGATTGTAGAGCTAATGAAAGAGAAATGAAGTAGAATTACTTTGTAGTATTTGGCTAATACTGACTCTGGGTTTATTATATACTTACTAACTATTATTCTTCTCTGAATTTAAACTGAAAAAGATAATAATATATTATTTATAACAATTTTAAATTATAATATATACTACTGAAATACAATAAATTAAAAATAAATATGAAATATTTTTTTAAAAAGGCTTAATTAATATTGTAACATTTTAATCAAAAGTATGACTATTATAGTAACCTCAAACAAAATCAAAAATAAACTTAACGAAATAACGATTATGAAATTTAAATTAAGTGTCATCCTTTTCCTTACGATGGTTTGCTCTATATATGCGCAACAAAAAGGAAAGATAACAGGTGTCATATTTGATAACACTGTTAATCAGAGCGTTCCTTACGCTACTATTTCTCTTAAATCAGGAGAAAATATAGTGACTGGAGTGATGTCTGAAGACAATGGTAAGTTCGAATTAACTGCTCCTCTAAGTAAATATACTTTAGAAGTACAGTTTATTGGATACCAAACGTATACAAAAGAATTTGAGTTAAAAGAAGCTACTTATAACTTCGGTACAATTAACTTAACTCCTGAAGCTACTACTCTAGAAGGGGTTAACATTATCGCTGAATCATCTACAATAGAACAAAAAATAGATAGAAAAGTAATCAACGTAGGTAAAGATCTAACTACTGCTGGTGCTACTGCTGGTGAGATTATGAATAATATCCCATCTGTAAACGTAGACAAAGATGGTAAAATATCTCTTAGAGGAAATGAGAATGTACGTATTCTAATCGATGGACGTCCTACTAATATGTCTTCTGAGCAGGTATTAAAACAAATTCCTTCTACTTCTATTAAGAGTATAGAGCTAATCACTAACCCAAGTGCAAAGTATAATCCAGAAGGTATGTCTGGTATCATCAATATCGTATTACACAAAAATACAATGGATGGCTTTAACGGATCTATAGATACAGGAGTGACTTTCGCTCATTATACAAAGAATTCTAACTCTGTTAATCTAAACTATAGACAAGGAAAACTGAACTTCTTCGGTAACGGTAGTTATTCTTATTCTCAAGGTAAGAACCAAGGAGATATGATGCGTGAAGATCTTTTATCTCCATCAGAGATACGCGTAAAATCTATCAATAAAAACTACTTATATAAAGTAGGTATGGATTACTATATCAATGATAATAATACTGTATCATTCTATACTAACCAAAGTACTAATGATGGAAATACAAAGTTAGGAAATGCTACGCTCTATCCTGGTCAACAATTTGAAGACATCAATCAG
>JBOFGJ010000844.1:0-3312 GCA_051649065.1 Flavobacterium sp.
CTAGAGGGAGCACCTAAGACAGCTAACGTATCTGTATCTACTCCATTAGGTGATAGTGGATTAGGATTAGGAGTGAACTTCACGAATGATCGTTTAGGAGCGATGGATGAGAACAATATCTCTGTTGATTTAGCTTACGCAATAGATTTAAATGACGATTATAAATTAGCTTTTGGTATTAAAGGAACAGCTAATTTATTAAATGTAGATTATACAAAATTAAATATTCACAATCCAACAGATCCTAACTCTCAGGAGAATATTAAGAACAAGTTTAATCCAAATATTGGAGCTGGACTTTATATGTATTCTGATAAGGCTTATGTAGGATTATCTGTACCTAACTTTTTGACTACAGATCGTTATGATGATAATGATATCACTACGATGCGTCAAAAGATGCACTTTTACTTAATGGGAGGTTATGTGTTTGATTTAAGTAGAGATGTTTTATTTAAACCAGCTGCTTTACTAAAGGCAGTGAGCGGAGCACCATTACAAGTAGACTTAACAGCGAACTTCTTGTTGTATGAGAAATTCACTCTAGGAGCAGCATACCGCTTAGACGCATCAGTTAGTGCATTAGCAGGATTCCAAGTAAATGACAATTTATTTGTTGGATATTCGTATGATTTTGAAACGACTAAGTTGCGCAATTATAATTCAGGATCGCATGAGATCTTCATGAGATTTGAATTATTTAACCGTAGAAGTACGATTAATGCACCTCGATTCTTCTAAGAAAGAAAAGAGTAACTAAGAAAAAGAAAGTATGAAAAAACAGCTATTGAAAATAAGCTTATTCGGATTGCTACTTTTAGCTGGAGTTAATACTCAAGCACAAAGAGTAGCAGAGAAGAAAGCCGATAAAGAATATCAAACTTTAGCCTATATAGATGCTATTAAGATCTATGAGCGCATAGCAGCTAAAGGATATACCAATGCAGATATGCTAAAGAAATTAGCTGATGCATATTACTTTAACGGAAAGTTGCCAGAGGCTAATAAATGGTATCAAGAGCTATTTGATGGGAGTTATGAGGATAAAGGAAAAGAATCTATTGGTTCAGAGTACTATTATCGTTATGCTCAGACACTAAAGTCTGTAGAGAATTACGACAAGTCTAAGCAAATGATGGAGCAATTTGTTAAGTTAGAAGTAAATGACTCTAGAGCTCAACTTTTTGAAGCAAATAAAGATTTTTTGCAGAAGATAGAAGATAAAAAAGAATTATATGATATTAAACCCTTAAGTATTAATACTGAGTTTTCTGATTATGGAGCCACTATTTTAGGAAAAGACCTAATTTTTACTTCAGCTAGAAATCTAGATGATAATAAGTCTGTTCATGAGTGGACTAATGAGAGTTTTACGGCTTTGTATAGTTCAGAGATTACTCAAGATGGAACTTTTTCTGAACCAAAAGAGTTTGCAAAGGAGATTAATTCTAAGGTAAATGATGCTACTGCAGTCTTTACTAAGGATGGTCAGACGATGTATTTTACTCGAAATAACTCTAAGCAAAGTGGTAAACGTAAGAATAATAAAGACAAATCATCATTACTAAAAATATACAAAGCCACTAAAGGCGAGGATGGCTTGTGGGGACAAGTATTGGAACTACCGTTTAACTCGGATTATTTCAATACAGCCCATCCTAGCTTGACGCCAGATGGCAAGTGGCTTTATTTTTCTTCTGATAGAAAAGGATCACTAGGGCAGTCTGATATTTTTAGAGTACAGATCTATCCTAATGGAGACTATGGTACCGTAGAGAATATTGGCAATAAAGTAAACACATCTGGAAGAGAAACATTCCCTTTTATTTCAGATGATAACTTCTTGTTTTTTGCATCGGATGGGCATCCAGGAATAGGGGGGTTAGATATGTATGTAGCTAAGATAAATGTAGATGGAGGTATTGGTAAAGTTGCTAATATGGGAACACCTATTAATAGCCCATTCGATGATTTTGCTCTTTATATTGATAGTAAATCTCATAAGGGCTTTGTAAGTTCTAATCGTCCTGGGGCAAGTGGAGGAGATGATATCTATTTCTTTAAAGAAAAACCTTGTAAACAAGCCTTAGAAGGGATAGTATATGACAAGCAAACAAAAGAACCGCTAGTTAATGCCAGAGTAATTATATCAGACGCCTTATATACTCAGACAGATACTATTATGACTGATGCTAAAGGATATTATTTATCAGAGTACTTAGATTGTGGTGGCAAATATCGCATAAAAGCAGAGAAAGAAGAGTACAATACTGTAGAAGTAGTATTTGTGGTTGAGCGTAAGCAAGGAATTAAGCGTGTAGATATTGGACTTGAGAAAACATTAGAACCAGTAACGGTTAATGATGATTTATTCAAGAAATTGAAATTAAATCCAATCTATTTTGATTTTGATAAATCTAATATACGCCCTGATGCAGCAAGAGAGCTAATCAAAGTTGTAGAAGTATTAAGAGAATACCCTACGATGAAGATAGATGTACGCTCACATACAGATAGTCGTGGTAACGATGCTTATAATTTAAAACTATCAGATCGCCGAGCTAAATCTACAGTAGAGTGGATGATTAATCAAGGAATAGATAGAAGTAGAATTACGGGACAAGGATATGGGGAAACTCAATTACAGAACAAGTGTAGTAATGGGGTAACATGTACTATAGAAGAACATCAATTAAATAGACGTAGTGAATTTATCATTATGGAATTATAAAAAGATTAATCGTTGAATACGTTTTAATAAAACAACAAATCAATTTTTTTTCGACCGATCCCCGCTGTTAGATCTAAAATAACAGTATTAGCCAAAAAAGAGCCACTCATACGAGTGGCTCTTTTACTATTTATAGATTATCATTTATTAATATTTTGCAAAATTATATTGTGCGCAATATAATTTTGATACATTTGTGATATATAATAATATTATAATTATGAAAGACTCTTTAGAGCTTGATAATCAAGTCTGTTTTCCAATATATGCTCTAACAAAGGAGATTATAAATCAATATCGCCCCTTTTTGGATGCACTTGATATTACATATCCTCAATATCTTGTATTAATGGTTTTATGGAAAGAAAAAGAACAAACAGTTGGTCAATTAGGAGAGAAGGTTTTTTTAGATAGCGGAACGTTAACTCCTCTTTTAAAAAGAATGCAACAAAAAGGAATGCTTGATCGAAGAAGGAGTCCAGAAGATGAACGAGTGGTAATTTTATCATTGACACAGAAAGGAATCTTACTAAAAGAAAAAGCTAAAGACATTCCTCAAAAGCTAATGGAGTCAATGCAAG
>JBOFGJ010000845.1:0-3291 GCA_051649065.1 Flavobacterium sp.
CATAGAAAAAATCAAGATTAAATACTCATACAACAAGGTTTAAACTTGATTTAACAGAATCAACTATTGATAGTGTTATTAATCTTTTAAATACAAAAGCCCTGTATCATATGACACAGGGCTTTAATATTTAAATTAAGCATAAAAACCTATAAACTACGCATATAAGCAATCAGTGATTCCATTTCTACAGCAGAGAGCTTCTTAGTAATAGTCAGGTTTGCTTCCATCATTGAGAATTGAGCAGGCTCGATAATAGCATCTGCTTTACCACGTAAGAATGCATCTAAATCAGCTCCATTCGCATCATACCCTTTCACGATATCTTGCATACTTGGTCCTATTAATTTTTTATCAGCCATATGACAGGTAGTACAGTTACCTTTACCTGTGAATATCTTCTCTCCTAGCTTGATTTTTTCAGACATAGATAGCTCTGCCGTTTCTCCACGTTCAGATTCGTATATTTCTTTTGGCTGTTCTTTTTGATCTTTTCCTCCACATGCTACCAAGATTGTAGTAGCAAGAAAAAGTAAACTAGTTTTAATAATTGTTGTCATTGTTGTTGTTTTATTGTTCCTTCAAAAATAGAAAAACAACTTAAACTTCCAACTATACAAAACAGTCCTTTTAGTGTAATAATCGGACAAAAACACATAGCCCTATTTACCAATTATCTATAATGAATAAGCGATATTACTTATTCATCTATTAGGTCTATAAAGTCGTCTATAGTCAGATAATAATCTAGTGCCATCACTAGCTCCTCCATCGTTGCAGAAGGTTTCTGACTCATCGCCAAATCTATGACATCCTGAATATCTTCATCAGAACACAAATACCACATTTCTTGTTCTATAACTTTGCTAGGGTAAATCTCTTCATCATTATCTGTTACCTCAACAGGTTCACCTACATAAATAGTTAATCCTAACTCGACTTCTTCTTCTCTAGCGTAAATAGCATAAGCAAAAGAAGGATCATATCCTGCAGTACGCTCTTTCTTGTCTTTAACTAGAATTATAAACTCTTCTAGTTGATATGTTTTATTTTTAAAATCTGACATCTTATCCACAATTAACTTAAGAAAAGTAAAGGTAAAACTCTTCTGTGTATAAACTCAAAAAAAAAGGCGACTTATAAAAAAAGCTCAGTGAACTTAATCACTGAGCTTCTTCAATTTATTATATTTGATATCACTATTTATTTAAAAGTAAAGCGGCTTCTTTAGCAAAGTAAGTAGAAATAATACTTGCTCCTGCACGCTTAATACACGTTAATTGCTCCATCATAATTTGGTCATGGTCTAGCCATCCTCTCTCTGATGCAGCCTTCACCATCGCATACTCACCAGATACTTGGTATACTGCTACAGGCACATTCACTGCGTCTTTCACTTCGCGTACGATATCTAAATAAGCCATACCTGGTTTTACCATAAGGATATCAGCTCCCTCTTCCACATCATATAAAGCTTCTTTTACAGCCTCGATACGGTTAGCATAGTCCATTTGGTAAGTCTTTTTATCTTTTGGTATTTCCATATCTGCTTTTGGAGCACTGTCTAAAGCATCACGGAATGGACCATAGAACGCAGAAGCATATTTAGCAGAATAACTCATAATACCTACATCAGTATATCCTGATTGATCTAACGCCTCACGCATACGCAAGATACGTCCATCCATCATATCACTAGGCGCTACGAAGTCAGCCCCTGCTTCAGCATGTGAAACACTCATTTTCATCAAAGCCTCTACCGTAGGATCATTTACTACTACACCATTCTCGATAATACCATCGTGTCCATAGATAGAGTAAGGATCCAAAGCTACATCTGGCATAACGATCATACCTGGACATGCATCTTTAATCGCTTTGATAGCTGTCTGCATTAATCCATTAGCATTCCAAGCTTCTGTACCTGCGTTATCTTTTAAATGCTCACTTACTTTCACATAAATATTCACTGCGCGAATACCCAATGCATATAACTCTTTTACTTCCTTTACTGTCAAATCCACAGAACGTCTAAACATACCTGGCATCGAAGGAATAGCTTCTTGTACATTAGTCCCTTCTGCTATAAACATAGGGAACATAAAATCTTGTGGAGTCACGATAGTCTCTCTTACCAAACTACGAATAGACTCATTTGTTCTTAATCTTCTACCTCTTTGTAATGGAAACATAATTATTTTTGGTTTTATGTTATATTTCAATGCTTTAGACTAATTCAAAAAAATATATATTAGTTATTATCACTTGCGTCCGCGGGAGGGTTCGAACCCCCAACCCTCAAAGCCGAAATCTGATATTCTAATAGTATTTATATAAATTACCTTAAAGTCAAAGATCTACACTATTTATAATGTTCTATATTATTTCTTTTGCCACCACGGATTACAAATCCGCGCGATTGTTGTAACATATTATGGTAGACGCAATGTGTTGCGTCTCTACTGTTGGCGCGGATTTATAATCCGTGATATATTCTGTAAACATTAATTGTGACACGCAAAATATTGCGTCTCTACTTTATCCAATCAACAGGATTAGCTAATACCTTCAACAGCTTTTCTTCCCAACTGTTTTCTTCTGGATGGTGGTCATACGCCCACTGTACGTGTGGTGGTAAACTCATTAGAATAGATTCGATACGTCCATTGGTTTTTAAGCCAAACAAAGTTCCCTTATCGTGTACAAGGTTAAACTCAACATATCTACCTCTTCTTATCTCTTGCCATGTGCGTTGTTCTTCCGTATATGGCAATTCTTTGCGTTTTTCTACAATAGGTACATAAGCCTCTAAGAAACTATTCCCCACTTCTGTAACGAAGTTAAACCATTGTTCCATAGACATTGCCTCCGTAGCTTCTAAGCGATCAAAGAACAATCCCCCGATACCACGTGCTTCTTCTCTATGCGCATTCCAGAAATATTCATCACATTGTTTCTTATACAATGGATAAAACGCAGGATTGTGCTTATCACAAGCTGTCTTACATACAGTATGAAAATGCGTAGCATCCTCATCGAATAGGTAATAAGGTGTAAGATCTTGTCCTCCACCAAACCAAGAACGCACTACTGTACCCTCTTTATCATACATTTCGAAATAACGCCAGTTGGCATGTACTGTAGGTACCATAGGACTCTTCGGGTGAATCACTAACGATAATCCGCAAGCGAAGAAATCTACATCTCCTACATTAAAGTACTTTTGCATCGCTACTGGTAACGGTCCGTGTACGGCAGAGATATTCACTCCTCCTTTTTCGAATACTGCTC
>JBOFGJ010000846.1:0-6931 GCA_051649065.1 Flavobacterium sp.
AGTATCTTTTTTAGCATCCCAAATATAGGATAACTATTTAAACTTTCATATTTCACCCTCTTGTGTTTTTAAGTTTTCTAGTTGTTTTAACACATTTTTTAATATCCTTAGAACCTTAAGTTGTGACATTCGATTTCACTTGTATCGCTAATATTACTCATTACTAAACAGATAAACATAAAAAACAAAAGAGTTACCTATATATGTACTATCTCTCATATATAAGTAACTCTTTTGCCTTATTAAATCTCTTATCAAACCCAAATTAAGCGATAGGCGTATAAACGAGAAGTAATTATACAAAATATCCCTGAATGAAGTAGAAATACTTTGCAGTATTTGGCTAATGCTTAATCTAGGTTTAACTAAGTTAAAATATTATATACCTAGCCTCTATTAATAGCATTCGTATAGACCTCTAATCCCATCCAGTATTTATCTCTATAAATCGTATAATCTATATCAAATTTGTCTGTAAACAGACTAACCGTCTTTAACACCTCTCTTGAAGCGTTTCTATAATCTTTAGTCGCAAAGAATAGAGTACGCTCATTAGCTCCTGTCTCTCTAGCCACACTGTTAAGCAATTCTGTCTCTAGCAACAAATCCTCTATTTCATCCATCATAGACAAATCATTTGCCGAAGGCATACCATCTTCATTTCCCTCATATCCTATAGACAATTTAACTACCCAAGGATAAGACATCTTTTGATCCCAATTCAGAAACGTTGTATTTACCACTACTATCAGGCGTCCATTATCACCATTACTCTCTAATATAGAATATTCATCTGCTTCATTTACGCGGATAATACTATCATATTTTTCTACAAATTCAGCCTCTCTATAACTTAAATAATCGCTTAACTTAGTCACCGAAACAACCTCTCCTTCAATATCTTTCTCACCCTTTACTTCTAAGTAATCAATCATCGTCATTGTCTTTTCTTCTCCTAGATAATTATCTAAGAACAAATAAAGTGCGTTACCTATTTCACTCTCATTTTCAGGTGTACACCCTTTAACAATAAAGCGCAAATGGATATAATCAGGATACTTATTGTCATAGACAGGAATAAACGAAATCGTATTTTCATCTAACAGAAAGCCATTCATATCCAGTCCTATCCCTTTCATACTAGGCTTACAACTAATAAACCTCCAATGTACTAAGTCAGGTGCTACAGCCACTAAATCATCGACAAAAGGCAATGCTTTTAATGCACCATCAGGTGTGATAATTAATTCTCCCACCCCATCCTTACTCATTCCAGTTAGCAAATTAAAGTTCGGATTTATCTCTTTTAATCGAGGGCCAACAACATCAATAAACTTCTCAACCACCCCATCGTTATTTTTTATTACTTCTAGAAACACCGCTTCCTGCTCTACAAACCACTTCCAAAAATTCTTATATTGAGTATCTAATTCCACTACTGCAGACTCTTTAACCTCTTTTCCAAATATCTTTTTTAAAAAACTCATATTACTTCCTTTAATCCAATAGTATAGATTATCGGTTAAAAATACACCTTTTTAAATAATTTACAAATCCCCTTATTTACCTCATTAAACAAAAAACCCCTAGCAATTATATTACTAGAGGTTGTGCAATATTATATTTTATTCTTTCTTTTTAGTTAATCATCTATCTAACCTTACTTATCACTAAGTGCTTTCATAAATACTATAATATCCCTAATCTCTTGTTCTGACAGATTTAGCTTATCCTCTGGTAGTGTTTGACTCTCTACCTCAAGCCCTAAACCTAGTCCTCCGCCTTTATTATAAAAATCCATTACCTCTTCTAACGTTGTATAAACACCGTTATGCATATAAGGTCCACTCTCTCCTATATTCCTAACAGTTGTCGTTTTAAAGGAATGCTTTAATTGTGGAAGATCTGTATTAAAAACATATCGCCCTAAATCCCCATCTAACACTGTTCCTTCTTTATTAGCTGGAACACCTAATACCTCTTGCTCTGAATTAGTAAAATATGGAGGCACCGTACCATTAAACAGAGGCATAAAGTGGCAGGTAGCACACTGTGCCTTACCTACGAATAGATTAAAACCATTCTTTTCCTGCGCTGTCATTGCTTTCTTATCTCCTCGCATATATTGATCAAAACGAGAATTAAAAACAGATAGCGAACGAATAAACGTTGCTAAAGCATTTTCTAATTGCCAAACCTCGATGTCTTTATCTGTTTTAAATACTGCTTTAAATTGTTTCTTATATGTATCTGATTCATTTAAATGAGCGACTATTTGATCTAAATCTCCGTGCATCTCATCTTTATTCATAATCACATCTGAAGACTGACTTTCTAAAGTAGTGCTGCGCATATCTAAAAACTGTCCATGATAATAAGCAGAGTAGTTTAACGATGGTGTATTGCGTGCCAGTGGTTGTCCCTTTAAGTCTAAGGCTGTTTTTAACCCATCCGTATAGCCTTTATCTTTGTGATGACAGTCAGCACAACTTCTAAAACTGTCCTTAGAAAGCTTTTTATCAAAAAACAGCTCCTTTCCTAAAGCTACTTTCTCTGGAGTTAAATAATAAGTAGAATCTGGCATAAAAGCATTTAGATTAATCAAGTCCTTATTAAACAATGAGCCCACACTGCCTTTAACCACCTGATTACCATCGTTAAATGGAATACCTAACTCCTTTTGTAAATTCACAATACCCATTGAGATAGGATCTAAATAGCTAGTAATCATATCCAGATAGTCAAAGCTATCTTTACTTGGATTCTTCTCACAGATAGCGATTGATTTATCTAATAAAACACAAACATCCTTAAACACCTGTTTATCGGCCCAAGTTTTATTTAATAAAAGAACCTCCTTAACTCCTTTTAAACTAGCTGTAGCTTCTGCGAATTGCAATTTACTCGCCGGAGTATCAAATCCTGTGATACCTAAAGCTGTAATCTGAAAAACCTCCATCTTTAAGGCTTCTAAAACTAATGCTTCCGAAATAGTAATAACCTCAAAGTTCTTTCGCATTCCATGTACAAAGCTCTTTAACCTCTTTACCTCTAAGAGCAAATCCTCTCTACTTGTCGTGTCATATATCGGATAAAGAAACTCTTCTACTACCTGAAATCCCTCTGCAGGGATAAATTTATTCTCATCTAAATCTAATTGATCTAAAGCAGGACCATTGATTGCCTTACTTGTATGAGGCAAGAAATACGATACAGCCCATTCCATCTCTTTATAAGCTAATCTACTATTGACAAATGCTGTACGCACAGATGTACTATCTTTAGCTGTACTTACAGATTCAACTAACTGATCTACTTTTGACTCTAGACTATCTACTTTAGTTAATAGGTAGTTATTATACGTTATATCTTCATATTTATTCTCTTTGTTTGCACAACTTAACATACTTAAGGTCAACACAGATACAAATATATATTTTAAAATCTTCATAGGCATAAAAAAAGACCTCCGGCAGCATATTAACTACACTACCAGAGGTTACAAAACACTATATTCTAATCTATCTTTCTACGTTTCGGATGATCACTACTTGACCTCCTTCTTTATTCTTATTCACTCCTGCTTTATCAGCATTAGCAAATTCATCTTTTTGCCAAGTGTGAGAGTGAATGTTTACTGAGAATGTATTCGGAATACCTACTAAATCTGAGATATCTTCCATTGCTCCGAATTCCCAAGAACCAAACTTCTGTAATTGTCCTGATTGATTGTAATTCTTTTGCCATTCAGCATCTTCACGATTGTGTTTCATATTTAACCATGGTTTATATGATCCATCAGCTATCTTGTACTGCCAGATATATGAGTCGTGTTTCGCATCAGCGTAGTATGAGTCACCATCTTCTTGGATATATACATAGTTCTCTGTCACACATAAGTTGTCTGGGTTGATTAAGTCTCTACCTGGCTTACTATCTCCCTCAGCTGCCACAGAAAGTTTACCAGTCATCATGCCATTCTTATCCATAACTAATTTATACACACGTCCCCACATTGTATATCCTTTTACAGGATTACCACCACTCGCTTGACCTGTCGCTGTAAAGTAAACTTCATTTCCTTTACCTGCTCCTTTTCTATAATCCACATCCTCTACACGAGAAAAGCGAATTACACCTAACTCCATATTCTTTTGATTGATTTGTGCTCCTGTCATATCCTTAGCACCTGGTATCTCTACGAACTCTACATCATATTCTTTCCCTTTCTCCATATCCATTTCAGTATACCCACCAGTCTTGCGTTTTAACGCATATAGTTTACCACCATTAAGATCTCCTTTATTTCCTACATACATAATCAACTGTCCAGCACTCTGATGACTTGAACTATACCCTTGATCTTCTCCGATTAAGATGATAGTCTTTCCATTAGACACATCTGATGGCAACGGCACAGCATTCTCCATACTTGCTTTACCTAATGCAGGCAATACGCGATCTGTATTAGACTTAAGATCTGTTGACCCTAAAGGATCTACTGCATGTACCATACTCTCTTCTCCAGATTCTCCTGCTGTTAAAAATACAGGCCCAAATCCGTGAACCTCAGGTTTAGCTAGTGTCGCTGAGCATAACCTTGTGATTCCTCCTATACCATCTACGATATATTCTCCTTTTACAGGTTTAAAATTCTTATCTAAAGTCACACGTGATACAGATTGCATAATCTCGTGATTCGTGATCATTAAAAAACCTTCTCCTTTTGGATTTTTCATAAAACCAGCTCCATCAGGTTGTCCTCCGAAGACAAAATCAGGAGATTCACTTAACTTATCTTCACTTGAGATAAGAGAGAATATCTCTAATTTTTCAAAACCAGGCATAGCATACACAAATGCTGGTGTCTTTGAATGATTCTTTAATTCAATCTTGTCGCCTTTGTTGCCTTCTCCTTCTTTGTCAGTTGAGTTGTCGTCATTGCATCCTACAACTGAGGCAGTCATAATAAGACCTAAAACCCAAGTAGGTAGTTTGTAGTTAATTTTCATTAGTTTATATTTTTTGTTAATGCAAACATACCATCCCTATTTAAGCAAATCATTACTAACAAATTACCAAAGCTTTAACAAATTAACCATTCCTACCTCCTAACTTAAACGAATTGTATCTTTAATGTAAAGACTAACACAAAACATCTCTATAAACAATATACCCGCTGTACGAAGTTTCTCAACTTCACACAGCGGGCATCCTGACGTCCCTCAGAAAGATCTAAAGTATATTATAAACAAAAAGCATTATCTGCTCCACCTATTGAGATCACCTGATCGTTTAGAGTCATAAATCCTAGTGCATGCTCACTATCCCAAGAGCAATCAAACAAATATCCCACAGAAGGTGTCTCTTCTAATGACTCTGGTATAATGTAAATAATCAACGGTGTAATCAACATACCGAACTGTTCTACATCAGTAATATCAGGCATAAAAGACACTTTATCCTCTTCGGCATAATCATATCTCGGCTGCCATTCTCTATACTTAATGACTAACTTAGCTAATAACTCATCTAAGATAGCCTGTTCATTCACTCGTATATTCGCAACAATACGATCCATTAATGCTTCTGCCTCATCCTCATCTACCTCATCCTCTAGATAATCCAATAACACCTCACATCGAATATTATTTTCCATCTTAAAGAATGCCGCCCACAGTGGCAATTCGAACTCACATTTTACCTCCATCTCATCATCATAATCCTCATGCATGGGCAACTCTCTAGGCGTCTCTAAATGTTGATTAAAAAACTCGTAACAGAACGGCGCTCTAGTGAAAATATAATCAGGTTCTACAGCGTAACACAAATTCAGATAACGCAATGCTTCCTCCTCATTTCCACATTCTAAGCAACACTGCCCTTTATAATAATTGCGTACATACTCAGGATTTCTATCTCTATTAATATGCTTATCATCCTCATCTAGCCAAAACATCATCTTATCAAACTCCTGTAAACGAATATACTCAGTAGTCATACGCCCTATAATGATAGAGGCATTGTATATGCTGTATTTAGCATCATCTGCTATAGCCCACTGTCCTTCAACATAAGCAATAAACTCCTCTAAAGTCTTCGTATTAGTCTTTAAACCATATTTGTCCAAGTAATTATATATACGATCAATTACGATATGTGCATCTTCCATAGTGTTGTGTTATTTTAAATCCAGAATAAGAGATAAACAGAATTTTTGAATTAAAGACTAAGTTGCTAAGGTAAAGAAAATGATGTTTTATATAGTGATTTAGACTATTACTTATTTTACTGCCCTCGTGCAAACACCCTCAATACATTATTAACGAAAATATCTAACGATATTTTATGTGGGTGTATTACTATACACCCCTACCGTTGCGTGCCGACAGGACGTCATCCAGTTTGTGGAGACGCAAAATATTTACCCCTTCTATTTTATTATTGGATAAGAACTTTTATACCTATTTGTATGACCAGCGGCCATTATAAAAATATTTCCTCCTACATCGTAATATTGGTCTAATACTACTTCTCCATTCTTAGTTACCCCTAATCGTATTCTATTGACATCGATTTTACTATATATAAATTGAAACAATGGAGGTATCGCCACTTTCTCCCTTACATTAAAATACTCATAATACTTCTTCTTAACGAAACGCCCATTAATCAAAACTTCTTTAGTCCCTATCGTATCTTTATAAGTTAATAGTAACTGATCATTTTCATTAAAATGTATATGAACTGTATCTGCCAACCAACTATTAACTTTATAATAAGAGAGAAATACATTTTTTCTATACTCTTTAATGTCTGTATCAACAAACGTCCCTTCAATAGCAGCTTTAAAACTATTATCTATAGGCAATACCTCCGACCTCTTTACTTTCAGACCAGAAGAACAAGAACTCACCAACACTATGATTAA
>JBOFGJ010000847.1:0-3079 GCA_051649065.1 Flavobacterium sp.
TTAAACAGCTACAGGATAGCTATGCTCTTAACTCTAGCTATTACCTATCCTACTCTTGCCGTATCAAACAATAATCTAATCGAATTAGATTATCAAGAAAAAATCAAAGAAAAAGATAGACTCAAAGAAATAGACAAAGTCAAAGTAACTGGTAAGGTCAGTGATGCTATCTCAGGACTTCCAGGGGTATATGTCACAATAAAAGACTCAAGTGTTGCGACCGTAACAGATTTAGAAGGAAACTTTACAATTGAAGTCACTAGAGGACAAACTCTTGTTTTTTCAATGATAGGTTTTAGATCTCACTCTATTATCTATACCAACCAGACCAATCTAAACATAGAACTAAAACAAGAGACAAGTACTCTTGATGAAGTAGTTATTAACGCAGGTTACTACTCTGTTAAAGATAGAGAGCGTACCGGAAGTATATCACGGGTAACAGCTAAAGACATAGAGACTCAACCAATCAACAATCCCTTACAAGCACTTCAAGGAAGAACCCCAGGAGTAAACATAACGGATCTAACTGGAATACCAGGAGGTGGAGTTGATATTGAAATCAGAGGCCAAAACTTTATGGGAACTAAAGGATCTGGTAGAAATAATCCTTTATTTATTATTGATGGTGTTCCATTTCTATCTGATAGAATAGGAGCTCATGCAAACTTATCTAGTACTTTACTTAATGGTTCCATAAGTCCACTAAACGCTATAGACCCAAAGAATATAGAAAGTATTGAGGTTTTAAAAGATGCTGATGCAACTGCTATTTACGGTTCTCGTGGAGCCAATGGTGTTGTTCTTATTACCACTAAAAAAGGTTCTCATGGTAAAACTAACTTTACTATATCGTCTTCTTCTAGCTTTAGTAAAGTTCCTAAGTTTTTAGATATGATGAATACACAGCAGTATCTAAAAATGCGTGATGAAGCATACTTGAATGCTAATAGACCAGCACCTGCCAATGCATTTGATATAAATGGCGCTTGGGATAGAAACAGATATACCAACTGGCAAAAAGAATTAATTGGCGATACAGCTACTGCGCAGGAGTTCTCTCTAGGGGTTAGAGGTGGTAATGAATTATCTAATTTCAATATCAATTATTCTCATAGTGAAAGCACAACGGTGTTTCCTACAGACAAAGGATATAAAAGAAATTCTATTCTTCTAAGCTATAATTACAAAAGTAAAGACAGAAAATTAGCCATTAACTCTTCTACAACCTATTCTAATCAAAGTAACAACCTTCCTACCGCGGACCTAATAAATCAGGCCCTTACTTTAGCGCCAAATGCTCCTGCGCTTTATAATGAGGATGGAAGTCTAAACTGGCAAAATAGCACTTGGTTAAATCCCATGGCAGAATTAAATAGTTCTTATGAAAATAAGACTTCAACAATTTTACTAAATTCTAATATCTCTTATGAATTAATGGATAACCTATATACAAAAATAAATATAGGGTACACAACTAATCAATTTGAAGAAAGAAGAATCCTTCCTCATACAATGTTTAACCCTGCGGTTAATTTTACAAGTGAACGCTCAGAGTCCCATTTATCAAATGAGAATACTAATAGTTTCATAGTAGAACCACAGTTAAACTATATACTGCCTAAAGGAAAGCATCTATTAAATTCTCTTATCGGTTTTTCATATCAACAGACAGATGCTGAAGCGCTTCGTCTTATAGGAAAGAACTTCACTTCGAATTCTTTTATCAAAAATATTGGAGCAGCCAAAGAAAAAACAATATATCCAAATGCTAAAAACCAATACAAATATGCTTCTGTTTTCGCTAGGTTAAACTACTCTTACAATTCCAAATATTTTTTAAACCTAACAGCACGCCGTGATGGATCAAGTAGATTTGGAGATGATTACAAATTTGGAAGCTTTGGAGCCATGGGAGCAGCATGGATATTTTCTAAAGAAGATTTCGCAAAAAACATCTCGTGGGTTTCCTTTGGTAAACTTCGTATGAGTTATGGAATAACAGGTAGTGATAATATTGGTGATTATGCTTATTTAGATACATATACAGTTGATGCTATATATAACGGGATTCCAACATTAAGACCTACAGCTCTTTTTAATTCAAAATATAAATGGGAAAAAACAAAAAAATTTGAAGTAGCTACAGAACTTAGCTTCTTAAATGACCGTTTAAACACATCTATTGCCTATTATAATAACAGATCTAGTGATCAACTAGTTGGACTCACCCTGCCTACAACAACAGGCTTTAATTCAATTACTTCAAATTCACCAGCAATTGTAGAGAACCAAGGTTGGGAGTTTTCTGTTTTTAGTCAAAACATTAAAACTAGTAGAACTAGAAATTTTTCTTGGAGTACTAATTTCAACCTATCCTTTCCTAAAAACGAACTTATTTCTTATCCTGGACTAGAAGAAGGAACTCAAAGTTCAACATACATTATAGGAAAGCCTATAAATATTGTAAAACTTTATAAATATGAAGGTTTAAATCCAGAAACAGGAGATTTTCTCTTTAAGGATTACAACCAGGATGACAGAATAACATCTGAGGATAAAAAGTACGTAGCGAGTCTTGCTCCAAAGTTTATTGGTGGTTTCCAAAATACGATAACCTACAAAGATTTTAGCCTTGACTTTCTATTCTACTTCATTAAAAAAGACAACTACAACATCAATATGTACTATAGCAATCCTGGAGCGGGAATGTTGAACCTACCATCTGTTATGAATAACTATCATTCAGATTCAAATCCAAATGCTGTATATATGCCTGCCAATATAGCTAACCCTAATCTTGGTCTTTTAAAACCATACAAAGAAAGTACTGCAACCATATCAGATGCGTCGTTTATACGATTAAAAAATGTAGCATTATCCTATTACCTAAAAGTACCTAAACTTAAAATAGAGTCTTTAAAGATATATATGCAAGGACAAAACCTTTGGACAATTACTTCTTATAAAGGTATAGATCCTGAATTTATCATTTTTAACAGCTTACCTCCCCTTAGAACAATTTCTTTTGGAGCACAATTAACCTTTTAATATTTAAGACATGAAAAATTATTTAACC
>JBOFGJ010000848.1:0-1167 GCA_051649065.1 Flavobacterium sp.
AGATAGATATTTTGATTTTATTACAAAAATAAGTGTTCAGTTATAGACAAAAATTCAAAAATATATCAACATAAAAGAAATACACTATTAACTCTTATCTTTACAATAAATCACAACTATGAAACTATTTAATTTCCAGAACAATAAAAAAGAAAAACAAGATCACCTTCCTACTGAGGAGATGCTTTTAATGGATGAGTTGATTGACCATATCACTACATTAGACTATACAGCTTTTATAGATGAAGCTACACAAATCATCATTGTCAACGATCAATTACTATTAGAATTTAGAATCATCAGAAACCCTGATTATGCAAAAGAACTTATGCATCTCATGATTAATACAGCTCATCCTACTCATTTTCCCGATGGTATTATGGAAAGCATCGCTGGGATAGGGGAGACAGTACAAGACAGAATAGCATCTGTAGTAGAAAATTACATCACTTCTACTTTTAAACCCATAGCAGAGAGTCTTACAGATACCCATTCACCAGAATATGATTTTACAAGTGATGAAGTATTATGGCATCCCGCATTAAGTGACTTACGTATACAAGGTTCTTTTAGCCGGGAGCTGAGTGGTGATGAATTATATTTACTATTAGCTTCTAAACTTGAGTCTATGTTATCTAGAAATCAGAAATTTCATTGGCTAAAAATGTATATATCAAAACAACAGTCAGGAGAAATAATAGGTGACTGTCTCTTAGATAACCAGCCTTGGGATGAAGGCTTGAATATATTAGCTGACTATATCAGTAATGTCCCTGTAGAGAGCACATTCATCGGTATCAAACAATTTGTCGTATTTAGACGATGTGATAAGTATGATTAATAAGCAGCAAAGGAGAACAATACCATATTGGTTATTATTCTCCTTTTGTTTATTAGTCTAAATATTTACTATTTATTTCTTATGTGTAAATGGGTTTAGAATCTCGTAATCAATAGCTTTAGCACAGACATACATAGGTTTACTTATGTCCTCCCCTATAATCTTAAACACAGTGTATCCCTGTTCTACTTTATAAGCCCAATTTATATCCTTCCCTTCCACTTCTGTTGTACATATCATAAAGGAGTCGTGATCTGTATCCGTTCTCCAATCACTAAGACACTGCACAAAGAAGCTTTCCTTAAAAGTTATAACAATATCAGGCT
>JBOFGJ010000849.1:0-2773 GCA_051649065.1 Flavobacterium sp.
GTATAAATATACTCTATTTTATCCGTACCAAAGTTAATCTCTACAGGTAAATGTAGGTGGTTATACTTGATCTTACTGATGCGCTTGTGTTTATCTACTTCTAAGTTGCCATATATATCATAACTATAGTCCACACCACTAGTATTCACTTGCTTAAACCCTGCTTGATTACCACTACCATCCCTTACCGTAGAGAGTTTATTGCTACCCGCTTCGTATCCCTAGGTCAGCTTATCTAAAGTCATTACTACACCTCTTACGGTGGTACTATTGTGGTCTAGTCTATTTTACACAAAACTAAATTTCTTTAAACCAACTAATTAAAAAAAATATTTCTCATTTTCCCATATATATAGTAAAATCCGTTTTCCAAAAATTAGGAATTAAAAATGGAGCAAATGTATTATCTAGATTAGTATGATTAGTTCCTGTAGGCAAATTTACTGTTGTCACGTTTTGACTCTTTAACGAAGCTTTACCTCCTCCATTTTTTATAAGAAGAACTATTTGAATTTACATTAATACCATTTTGAACATTACTTGATACTGTAGTAGAATAGGTCCTACCATTATCTATAAGAAAAAGATATTCATGTTTCATAATTCATCTTTTAATTATAACCTATCATTATAATCAAAAAAATGAATCCACTTACAATTAAATTCTTCTATTGATATATCCCAAAAAAAAGGAGAAGCACAAAATGATATAATTTCACCAACAATTATATATAGACGTTCTTCGAATACCAAATCTTCTTCAAAATAACATGATTCGTTATAATATATCTTATTAATAGCTTCTTCTATATCTTCTTTTTTCAATCCTTTATTCTTTAAATTATCTAGCCATTTAAAAAATATAATACCAAAGTCTTTAAAATCATTTCTATTCATCTCTTTCAAATTATTATAAGACAATTCGATGGCTAAATGCTCTTTTATTTTTTCTATTTGAATGGTCTCCAAGGTTCTTTTACTGTTTTCCATAATGGTGCTGTTGATTGTATTCTATTGTTAAATTCTTCTACACTCATATTACTTCCTGGAGTAATACGCCAATAATTTCCGCTAATTGGTGTTGGTTTCAATCCTAACGCAGGTAAACTCACTACATTTATTCTAAATAAAGATGTAGAACTAGAGGGGTAAGGAACATTTTGAGGAATAACAGGTCCTATCCCTAATGTTGTAGATAAACCTGAATTGGATGTACCCAATATTTGATCTGAAAATGTTAATGGTTCAACATCAGATAATCTAATTCCTAAAGTATTAGCAGATTGCCCTAACACTGGAATTCCTCCTTCAGATTTCATATTCCTATATAAATATTTTGCTTGTTCATCTTTAGGTCTATTATCTCCTGTCATTAATAATGCAACTCCTATACCAACAGCAGCTGCACTAGTAGACATTCTTGCTGTATTAGTAATCACTTCTTTACCTGCACCTCCTTTTATTACTTCCCAAGGGAAAGAATTAGGTGAAGGTAATGGTTCTGCTCCTGCATTTTGTGATTCAATTGGAATTTGTTGAATAGTCCCAACAGTAACCTCTGTTTTCTGTTGATTAGTAAACAAAGATCTAATACCATTAACAATTCTAGAAAACCAACCTCCGCCCTCAGCTTCCATTCCTGTAGGGTCAATCAAATTCATCGGATTATTATGAACATAATGGTATGGTGTCCAAGAGGGATACTTCTCCGCCAGAGGATCCACATTCATCCATCTACCGATAGCTGCATCATAGTTACGAGCACCATAGTCATAGTAGTTAAAACCTAGCTCCTCTTGTTTTTCCTTAGCGTTATACTGATACTTATACCCCTTCATCAGATTATCTGACTTCTCATTATATCCGCTATGTGCTAACCCAAAAGGATAATAGTTCGTCTCTTCTATTATCTCATTTGACTCTATCGTATTGTTCTTGTTCTTATCACTGTATGATAACCTTACATTACCTAAGTGATCCTTATACTGATACACATAGGCTTTATCATCCATATTATAGAATCCCTCCGCTGTAGGGAAGAAGCTCAACTTACCTCCTACATACTGAAAACCGCCTAGATAGTCTGTCTTAGTAACCTTACCTTTATCCGTGACAATCTTCTGTACTTTCTCTCCACTAGATGTATAAATATACTCTATTTTATCCGTACCAAAGTTAATCTCTACAGGTAAATGTAGGTGGTTATACTTGATCTTACTGATGCGCTTGTGTTTGTCTACTTCTAAGTTGCCATATATATCATAACTATAGTCCACACCACTAGTATTCACTTGCTTAAACCCTGTTTGATTACCACTGCCATCCCTTACCGTAGAGAGTTTATTACTACCTGACTCATACCCGTAAGTTAGCTTATCGATAGTCGTTACCACGCCTCCTAGAGTAGCACCATTGCGGTCTAGTCGAGTGATATTGCCATTCTTGTCATAGGCGATGCGCTCATTGTACAGACTTTTAGTCGATGGGGTATTTAGGTCAGGACTTTTATAGGCTCCTAACACTAAGCGGTTCACTCCATCATACCCATAGCCATATCCTCGTTGCTTGTTGTCTAAGGCACTTCTCCATATCTGCTCTGAGATATTGCCATTATATAGTGCCTTAACATCATCAAGTCCTTGTTCTGTCTTGTTATAGTTTAGTTTATAAGCGAATAGTGAGCGTTTAGACGTTGCATTTAGATTAGCCACGTTGTTAACTTCTGTCAGCCATCCGCGGATATTGTACTTATACCCTATCTCCTGTAAGAAAG
>JBOFGJ010000850.1:0-1366 GCA_051649065.1 Flavobacterium sp.
TTTCTGTATTATCATAAAAACTATTCAGTACATCTTGGCTTTGCTTATAGTTCTGATAAGACCTCTGATAAGGCGTATAAGTAGGTTCTACATTATAATCTTGATGATTATAACTACCATTAGACTCCTTTTGCGGTTCATTCCAATAATCTGCTAAGGACTGCATCTGGTTCTCATTTTCTTGTTGCTTCTGTTCCCAAAGCTCCTTTTCATAGGCTTTAACCTTATCTGTAGGCATCCCCTGTGTTATCGCCTCTGGAACCGAATCATTGTGTGTGATAAGCTCCTTCTCTTCTGGTTTAAACAAAAGATACATAGCCCCTAAAAACACAATACCCATTAAAGCAAATACAATATGTTTTTTATGTTTTTCAATGACACCTTGGAATACCTTATTTTCTTTGGGTACTTTCTCTATTTGGTGGGTTCTATCTGATTGATTGTGATTCATAATTAATGGTTTTAATAATTGATTTTACCTTTTGCTTTTCAAGCAAATACTTAACAGGTCTTATATTGTTTTGTTTTTCTTGACTATCTGATGTTAGTTTAGAACTAAAGCTTGTCTTTACAATAAAAAAGCAAACAAGGCTATAGAATGTAAATACAGCAAGTAATAAAACTCGTTGCCTTTTTATTGAGAGGCTATTCCAATAGGTCTGTAGCCTACTGGAATAACTATGTCTTAAAAGTTGTAACTTATTCATGGATTAGTTTTTTAGCGTTTAACAACTTCTAAGTCTTTGTTCTCTACAACTGTAAATTTTTCGATGATAAACCCCTGAGGATTGTTATCAGACCGAACCGCAGATATGAGCTGACTACTTGTTACAAGATTTCTTTTAGTGAGATTACTTGAACGTATGATATACTGGGTAGCATAAGTCTTTGTTTTATAGGGATAGGCATTAAAATCTATTTTAATACTATCTACCTCAACTCGTTGCTGAATATTCCCTGAAATAACTCTACTATAATATCCTTTTTCGAGTAAGTCTTTGTAGTAATCAAAAGCGGTTTTATCAGATAGGTTAAAGGCTCTTTGCATATTACCCTCTATTGCTGCTTTTTCAGGTGAGAGCGTAAAGAATAGCTCGTGAAAACGTCTGACGTGTTCTCTTGCCTCTACTGGCCTATTTATACTTGCATCTTGAGAGAGAGCTAGCATAAGGGATTTCCCCTTGTCAAGCACATAGATTTTCTCTCTTTGCTCTTTAGCAAAATCATAGCTTTTATAGATAGTAAATCCAACTACTAAAAGGCAAACCGATGCAAATACAATAGCATAAAGCCGAATCTGTTTAAAGCTATTTTCTATATTTCGAAGTGATTTAAATTCCATAATACTTTTATTTTTTGATTAGTT
>JBOFGJ010000851.1:0-11150 GCA_051649065.1 Flavobacterium sp.
GTATTGTTTTAAATGTTTGAATTATTTTATTAATAGCTTAATGTTCTTTGATTAGTGTTAATGATTAGTTAACGATTTAGCTAGTTTTGGAAAACTAACTAATCAAAGTTTTATGAAGAAATCTAAACTAAATTGGTTTTATGCTAGTTTGCTTGTGCTTTCAGCACATTCGGGCTATGCACAGAACAAAACACTTACTGGAGTAGTAAGTGAAGGTGGGGTGCCTCTACCTGGTGTTTCGGTGATTATTAAAGGAACAAACGAGGGGGGACAAACAGATTTAAATGGGAAATACTCTTTAAATGTAAAACCAGGAGATGTTTTGGTGTTTAGCTTTATAGGAATGCAAGATGTGACTTATAAAGTTGGGACTGGAACATTGCATAATGTAAGTCTTACAGCTGAGGAGAATGTATTAGATGATGTTGTGGTTTTAGCTTATGGACAATCAGCTACAAGAAAAGAGGTAACGGGTAATATGGTTGCTGTACAAGGTGATATAATAGCTAATACGCCTGTAGCTTCTGTAGATCAGGCTTTACAAGGAAGGGTAGCAGGATTACAGATGGCATCTACTTCAGGTTCTCCTGGTGCAGTGCAGAATATACGTATTCGTGGACGTAACTCTATGTCAGCTACTAATGAGCCTTTATTCGTAGTAGATGGTATGCCATTAACTAATGGAGATATATCAGGTAGTAGAACAGAAACAGGTAATGCTAGTACTAGTTTATCTTCAATTTCAGGTATTAACAGTGAGGATATAGAGAGTATTACTGTGTTAAAGGATGCGGCTGCTACTGCTGCTTATGGTGCTAGAGGAGGTAATGGAGTTATCTTGATTACTACTAAACGAGGTAAGAAAGGAGCTCCTAAGTTTGATTTTAAAGCGACTGTTGGTTTTCAAGACTTCGCTGTTAAAGGTCCTAAATTCTTAAATGGGGAACAAAAGAAAGAACTGTGGTTAGAGGCTATCTATAATACAGATGGTGCGGAAAAGGGATTTGCTAAAGAAGATACCTATAATTGGTATATTACAACAAGGGAAGGTGCTAATAGTGCTTTAAAAAGTTGGGTAGACAGAGGGTCTGTTAATAATGATTGGCGCAATGCCGTACTTAATAAACAGGCAGTTACTACCTCGCTTAACCTTAATGTAACTGGAGGTGATGATAAGGGAACTTATTTCGCTAGTGTGGGACATGAGAAGTATGATGGAGTAATTATTGGTACTGATTTTAGAAAGATGACAGCTTCTTTTAATATGACTAGAATACTTTCTGAAAAGTTCGATATTAAGATTGGAGCTAATGTATCTAATATTAAACAGAATGCAATCTTAGAAGGAGGGGCTTACTTTTCAAATCCTAATCTAACAGGGATGTTTATGAGCCCTTGGACACCAATCTATAATGAGGATGGTTCTTTGAATATTAGCATGGCTGGATTACACAACTCTTTGTATACCATAAAAAATGATTTTACAGAGAATGATGTTACTCGTGTTATTTCTAGTAATACTTTGGGGTATAGAGTGTTAGAGGATTTGAAGTTCGAATCTACAATTGGTTTGGATTATATATTAGCTAGTTATAGTACATATAAAAATCCTGTTCACGGAGATGGTGCAGGAGTGGACGGTTATGCTAATGATGTTATCAGTAAAAGATTTAATTATGTATGGCAAAATTCACTTAACTATAAATTTTATTTAGGCGACTCACATAAGTTTAATGCTAGAGCTATTATGGAGTTTCAAAAGAATAAGTCCAACAAGTTAGATGGTTATGGTGAGGTTATTCCTCCTGGTATGACAGGACTAGGTACAACAGCAACTAATTTTAAGGCAAGTGCAGAGTATGTTGATTGGATTCAATTGAGCTTTTTAGGCTTGTTAAATTATAATTATGCTAATCGCTATTTGATTGATTTGACAGTTAGAAGAGAAGGGTCTTCTAGATTCTCTGAAGATGATAGATGGGGGACATTCTATGCTGTAGGTGCAGGATGGAATATCAATGAAGAAAGTTTTATGAAAGATGTAGAATTTATTAATTTATTGAGATTAAGAGGATCTTATGGAACTACTGGTAATGCCGAAATAACACCTAATACTTATATGCAGTTAGTAGGCGCTAGTGCTTATAATGGAGAGTCTGCATTAATCTCTACTCAGTTTGGAGGACCCCTGGGATGGGAGAATCAACAAAAAACAGATGTAGGAGTGGAGTTTGGTCTATTTAACAATAGGGTATCGGGTAGCTTAACATACTTTCATAGTAAAAGTATGGATTTATTGTATGAGAGACCGTTGTCTCTTACCTCAGGTTTTGAGAGTCAATGGATGAATATGGGGGATTTAAAGAACAGTGGTTTTGAAGCAGAGTTGAATTTTGATGTTATACGCAGTAACGATTTTAATTGGACTATTGGTGCTAATGTAGCGACAGTGAAGAATGAAATGACCAATATGCCAATTGTAGATGGTAAACCATTAGAAGTTTTGGGTAGTTTTAAAGCGACAGTTAATGGGAAAGCTTTAGATACTTGGAGTTTAAAAGAATTTGCAGGTGTAGATCCACAGACAGGATTAGCACAATGGTATAAAGCAGATGGTACAAAGACAACTAATTACAATCAAGCTGAGGCTAGATTTCAAAATACAAGTGCACTGCCTAAAGTTACTGGAGGTCTTAGTACTCGTGTAGATTATAAAGGTTTCTATTTAGATGCTTTATTTACTTTCGCAGCTGGATATAGTGTATATGATTATTGGGCTAGTTATACAAGTGGTGTAAACTCTAGAACGTTAAATAGTTATAATGGAACTACTGAATTATTAGATAGATGGCAAAAACCTGGGGATGTGACAGATGTTCCTAAATTGACAAAAGGAGGTGGATCGAC
The DNA here is from genome assembly GCA_051649065.1 of Flavobacterium sp. Taxonomy (GTDB): domain Bacteria; phylum Bacteroidota; class Bacteroidia; order Flavobacteriales; family Flavobacteriaceae; genus Flavobacterium. Next base: position 2,908 of record JBOFGJ010000851.1, read on the forward strand.
TTATACTTCTGCGAATACGCGATTTTTATATGATGGTGATCATATTCGTTTAAAACAACTTACTGTAGGGTATAATCTTAATAAGTCAGCGACTAAATTTATAGGTGTTGATGCTGTGAACTTGTCTGTTACTGCTCGTAATCCGCTAACTTGGGTGAAAGATAGTAAGTTAAAGTGGGATCCGGAAGTAAAAGCAAATGGATATATCGAGATGGCAACTCCTCCACTGAAGACATTTATTTTTACATTAAACGTTAAATTTTAAGAAGTATGAAAAATAAGATAAAGTATTTCCTTATTGCAGGAATGATTGGATTGACTGGAGTTTCTATTACTTCTTGTTCTTTAGATCCAAAACAATCAAATAATAAGGATAATGAAAAGGATCCTATCAAGAATGAAGGAGATTTATTAGCTAGTTTAAATGGATCTTATGCACGTATGACTGCTGCTACTTATTATGGTAGAGATATAATTGCTTTTTCTGAATGTAGATCAACTTATATGTATTCAACTGGTGTAACAGGTAGGTTTGATAATGTTTCTGCATTTGGATTAAATCCTACTAATGCTTATCCTAAAGATACATGGCTTCAGATATATAGAGTTATATCTAATACCAATAGAATTCTTGAGGCTGATATAGTGGAGAATAAACAAATAAAGTATTATAAAGGTCAAGCGTATATTGTTCGAGCTTTGGCACATTATGATTTGCTACGTCTTTATGGGGAGCAGTATGTAGGAGGACAAGGTTTAAATGCTTTAGGTGTGCCTTATAAAATTAGTTTTAAAAATATTGACGAGAAAGTTAAACGCCCTAGTGTAGGTGAGAACATGAAAAATATCTTTGCAGATTTAGATCTAGGTATAGATTTAATGACTAAAAATGATATGGGAGATGGTAGAAAACAACGTATTACATTAGCGGCAGCTTATGGACTAAAGTCTCGTATCGCTTTGTTCTTTAGTAAGTATGATTCCTCTAAACTAGACGTTGTAGTTGAAAGTGCTAAGTTAGCGATTGATAGATCTGGTGCTCTAGTTATGAAAAAGAGTAGTTTTGCTGATGCATATAGAGCTGATGCTATTATGTCGAACTCTTTGTTTGAGTTAACACAAAGTGGTACAGATAATAGAGGAGTGAATAGCTTGTTTAATATTTATGTTTATGATCCAAGACCTGAAACAAGAGGTGGTTATGGGGATTTGATTTGGATTGGTGATACTAAGGAGAATTTCTTTCCATCGACAACGGTTGATAAAAAAAAGATAGATGATGTAAGAAGTTATGTGGTTGATACTATAGCTAAAAAAGAACCTTATCGCAATCTTGGTAAGTACACTAGTAGAAGTTCTAATATAAGGATGTTGCGTATTGAGGAAGTTATGTTGAATTATATAGAAGCTACTCTTAACGGGGCTTTAAAAGGTGATAAAGGTTTGGCTTTGAGGTATTTAAATCAGATAGTTCAAGAGCGAACTACGGTAGGAGGTAATTCTAAATATTATTCTGCACTTACTTTAGATGATTATAAGAAAGAGAGAGTTAAAGAGTTGATGTTCGAAGGATTTGCTTATGAAGATATTATGCGTTGGGAAGGAAAAGTTACTAATCCTAAACTTAGTGCTAATACGGATATCCCTTCTAAAGAGGTTAAGTATGGAGATGCTTTAACGGCATTTCCTATACCACAAACAGAAATTAACGTTAGTAAAATAGAACAAAACCAGGCATATAAATAGAGGTGGGAAAATAGTTCTCTTTATTAAGAATATTTTTCAAAGCTAGAATATAAGTCTTAAGTTTAATAATTGAATTTTTCTAATAGGAGTAGTATTATTCAAGCTAGTAGATGGATATATTCAAGAACTTAAACATAAGAATCCTAGTAAGTTTCCAAAATGTTTAACATATGGTAATTCAGATGTTTCTAATAATTCTAATGTAGGTGCTATTTTCGGAGATGGAATTTATGTATATACAGAGAATGTTTGGAGGACTAAAGGAACTAGCTAGTTTTTTACAACATTATTAAGAAGAGGGTAGCTTAAATGCTACCCTCTTTTTATTTAGAATATTTTTATGAATTATCTAGCAGTATTGAGGATCTGATTACTTGATATATAAAGGGACTAGATAATTTTTTATAACATTATTAAGAAGAGGGTAGCTTAAGCGGTACCCTCTTTTTATTTAGAATATTTTATGAATTATCTAACAGTATTGTGGATCTGATTATTTGATATATAATGGAACTAGATAATTTTTTATAACATTATTAAGGAGAGGGTAGCTTAAACGGTACCCTCTTTTTATTTAGAATATTTTTATAAATTATCTAGCAGTATTGTGGATTTGATCACTTGATATAAAGGTGTTCTTTTGGTTTATGAGTAACTATTGTTATTGTAAGTTTTTTTTACTTATGAATTAGGTAGGTTTGATACTTGTTTTGTTGTTTATAAATTATGTTTTATAGAACTACGAGAGGTTAGTAGAATTCTTATATAAAATTAATGTTAATTAATATTTGATTATTTTTAGTATTTTTTTATAAAAATGTAATTTTAAGTTTTGTTTTATTATATGTTTTGATGATTTTTCTTTGTTTGTTATGTTTTTGTAGTAATATTCTATATTTATAGTCTTATTTTTGTGTAATTTCTATTTTTTAGAAGTAAAAAAAACAAATAAAAAACTAAATATGTAAAATGTTTTGTTAGATTTGTGAAACTAACTAATAGAAATATTATGAAATTAAACTACAAATGGATTGTAGCTGCAGGTATAATGCTTTTCTCGCAAAATATCTCAGCTCAACAGAAGGCTCTCAAAGGAGTTGTTACTGATGGCGGGCTGCCTCTTCCTGGGGTGACTATTATGATTAAGGGTACAGATAAAGGTACTCAGACTGATTTAGATGGGAACTATTCATTAAACGTTCAAAAAGGAGATATCTTAGTGTTTTCTTTTGTTGGGATGAATGAAGTAACTCATAAAGTGGGAGATGCGGCAGTATACAACGTTAGTTTAACTAACGATAGTAGTCAACTAGGTGAAGTTGTTGTTCTAGCATATGGACAGACAAAAGCTAGAAATGAAATCACAGGAAATGTTGTCTCTGTTCAAGGAGACATTATTGCTAATACACCAGTTGCTTCAATTGATCAGGCTTTACAAGGTAGAGTAGCAGGATTGCAAATGGCTACTACGTCAGGGTCTCCTGGAGCAGCTCAACAGATTCGTATTCGTGGACGAAATTCAATGTCTGCTACTAATGAGCCACTGTATGTTGTAGATGGTATGCCTTTAACAAGTGGGAATATTTCTGGTAATACAGATGGTACTTCTCTTGCTTCTATTTCTGGTTTGAATAGTGAAGATATTGAGACAATGACTGTGTTGAAGGATGCTGCGGCAACTGCGGCTTATGGTGCTCGTGGAGGAAATGGTGTAATTTTAATTACAACTAAAAAAGGTAAAAGAGGAGAAGCAAGTTATAATTTTAAAGCTACTCTAGGGATTCAAGATTACGCACGAAAAGGTCCAGATTTTCTAACAGGTGCTCAAAAGAAAGATTTATGGTTAGAAGCTAATTATAATACATATGGTCAATCAGATGGATTTACTATGGATAATGTATGGGATTGGTATATCGGGCCAGACGGATATGGGCCAAATAACGCTCTATCACGTTGGGTAGCTAATGGATCAATTGAGAATGATTGGAGAAAAGCTGTGAAGAATAAAGACGCTTTAATGAATTCAATTAGTTTAAATGTTAGTGGAGGTGATGAAAAAGGTACTTATTATGCTAGTTTAGGACAAGAAAAATTCGATGGTGTAGTAATAGGTACTGATTTTAGAAAAGTTACTGGTTCATTTAATATGACTAGAAAACTTAATGATAAATTTGATATCAAAATAGGTGCGAATGTATCTAATATTCTTCAAAACGGTATACCTGAAGGAGGAGCTTTCTTTTCTAACCCAAACTTAACAGGAAAGTTTATGAGTCCTTGGACACCTATTTATAATGAAGATGGTAGTTATAATTTTAATATTCCTTCAGGTTTGCATAACTCTATGTATACGATGAAGAATAATGATTATAGGAATGATGTTACAAGGGTTATTTCTAATAATAGTTTAGGGTATCAGATTTTAGATGATTTGAAGTTTGAATCTACTATTGGTCTTGATTATATTCTAGCAAATTATGCAACTTATTATAATCCTGTGCATGGTGATGGTGCTTCATATAAGGGTTCAGCTAGTGAAGAGGACAACAAACGTTTTAACTATGTTTGGCAGAATTCATTAAACTATAAATTCTATATTGGTGAGTCACATAGTTTTAATGCTAGAGGAATTATGGAGTTCCAAAAGAATAAAACACGTACTATAGGTGGTAGAGGAGAGGTTTTGCCTCCAGGTATGTTTAGTTTAGGTACAGCAGCAGCGAATTATACAACTGATGCGTCTTATGTTGATTGGTCTAATCTTAGTTTCTTGGGTCTACTTAATTATAATTATAATAATAGATATTTAGTAGATTTAACTTTGCGTCGTGAAGGATCTTCTAGATTTTCTGAGGACCATAGATGGGGTACATTCTATGCAGTAGGTGGAGCTTGGAATATTAGTTCAGAGTCATTCATGGAAAATGTGAGTAGTGTGAGTCTATTGCGTTTACGTGGATCTCTTGGTTCAACAGGGAATTCAGAAATAACTCCTAATACGTATATGCAATTATTAGGTGCAGGTACTTACAATGGTGAGTCAGCTATGCTTTCTACGCAATTTGGTGGGCCTTTAGGATGGGAAAAACAAACAAAGGTAGATCTTGGTGTTGAGTTTGGCTTATTTGATAATAAGTTGACAGGTAGTTTTACTTATTTCAAAAGTAAAAGTAAAGACCTATTATACGCTAGACCATTATCTTTAACATCTGGGTTTGCAACTCAATGGGTTAATTTAGGTGATTTAGAAAACAGCGGTATTGAAGTTGAGTTAAATTACGAAGTTGTACGTTCAAAAGATTTTAATTGGTCTATAGGAGCGAACTTAGGAACTGTAAAGAACAAGGTTGTAAAAATGCCTATTGTAGACGGTAAACCATTAGAAGTACTTAGTAGTTATAAAGGAACTGTTGAAGGAAAAGCTATAGATACTTGGCGTTTAAAGGAATATGCTGGTGTTGATCCGCAAACTGGTTTGGCTCAATGGTATATGGCAGATGGAACAAAAACATCTAACTATAATGCAGCAGAAACTAGATATCAAAATACAAGTGCTTTGCCAAAAGTGACAGGAGCTGTTAATACACATTTAGATTATAAAGGATTCTATTTAGATGCAGTTTTTTCTTTTGCTGCAGGATACAGTGTGTATGATAGTTGGGCAGGTTATACAAATTCAGTTAACTCTCGATCATTATCTAGTTATAATGGTACAACAGAGTTGTTAGAAAGATGGCAAAAACCTGGTGATATCACAGATGTGCCTAAATTAACAACAGGTGGAGGAGGAACTTATACTTCTCCTAGTACAAGATTTCTTTATGATGGTGATCATATAAGACTGAAACAATTAACAGTAGGATATAATTTCAATAAAGCAGCTACTAGATTTATAGGTGTTGACGCTGTTAATGTTTCTGTTTCTGCACGAAATCCTTTAACTTGGGTAAAAGATAGTAGATTAAAGTGGGATCCTGAAGTTGATGCTACAGGATATATAGAAATGGCTACACCTCCATTAAAGACATTTGTATTTACGTTAAACGTTAAATTTTAAGAAGTATGAAAAGTATATTAAAAATATGTATGTATGCTGGTATTCTAGGAGTTACAGGGGTGAGTTTTACCTCTTGTTCTTTGGATCCAGAACAGTCTAATTATAAAGATAATGAAAAGGATCCTGTAAAAGACGTAGCTGAATTAGAGGCTAGTTTGAATGGTTCTTACTCTAGAATGGCTAGCGCTTTTTATTATGGGCGTGATATTATTGCGTTTTCTGAGTCTAGGTCAGGTTATATGTATTCTGATGACAGGAGTGGTAGATTTGGTAATATTTCTGGTTTTAGCGTTTTACCTACTCATGCTTATCCTAAAGATACTTGGGAGCAAATTTATAAGGTTATTTCAAATACTAACCGTGTATTAGAAGCGGATGTAAAAGAGGATGCAAAGGTTCAGTATTTCAAAGGACAAGCGTATGTAATTAGAGCTTTGGCTCATTACGATTTAGTTCGCTTATATGGAGAACAGTTTGTTGGAGGTAGAGGTTTATCTGCTTTGGGAGTTCCTTATAAAACTAGTTTTTTAGATATAGATGAGGCAGTTAAACGTTCAACTGTAGGAGAGAATCAAGTGTCAATTTTAGCTGATTTGGATCGAGGTATTGCTTTAATGAAGTTGTCTACTGAAAAAGTTGGTGATCAGAGTTCTGTGAGAGCGAGAATAAATCTAACAAGTGCATATGGTTTTAAGTCTAGAATAGCTTTGTTTTTTAGTCAATTTGATTCAAAGATGTATGATGTAGTTGCGGAAAATGCAACATTAGCTATTGAAGCGGCAAGATTGCGTGGTATTAATGTAATGGCTAGAAGTGGTTTCTTAGATGCTTACAAAGGTGATGGAATTATGACTAATTCATTGTTTGAATTAGCTCAAAGTGGTGTGGATAATAGAGGGGTAAATAGTTTGTATAATATTTATTTCAAATCTGCTACAGAGGGGTATGGTGATTTAATTTGGAAAGATAAAGATGTAAAAGCTTTTTTCCCTGATTTAGAAGGAGTAGAAATTGTGGATGATATTCGAAGTAGTGTTATTGGTAAGGATTTTCAAGGCCAATTACGTAATTTGGGTAAATATACGATTCGTACTTCTAATGTACGTGTGATGCGTATTGAGGAAATTATGTTGAATTATATCGAAGCTACGCTAAAAGGAGCTTCTACTGGTAATACTGCCACTGCATTAACGTATTTAAATGATATCGTATCACAACGTGTTACTTTGCAAAAACCAAAAGTAGGGGATGCTCCACAGCCTTCTGCTGCCCCTAAAGTTTTTTTAACACTAGATTTTGAATCATATAAAATCGAAAGAGTTAGAGAATTAATGTTTGAAGGTTTTGCTTATGAGGATATCATGCGTTGGGAAGGAGAAGTAACAAATCCAAAAATCAAGGATAATACTGAAATTACTAAGAAGAAAGTTCAGTTTGGTGATGCATTAACTGCATTTCCTATTCCTCAAGCAGAGATTAATGTAAGTAAGATAGAACAGAATCAAGCTTATAAATAGAGATAAGGAATAGATGAGCTAGAGAGTTTTATCTATTTTGTAAAAAGAGAGAAGCCAACTATTGTAGTTGGCTTTTTTTGGTTGATCAAGAATGTTTTTATGTTAAACCTAGATTAAGCGATAGACATATAAACGAAAAGTTATTATACAAAATAGCTCTGAATTTATGAAAAAAGCATACTGTAGTATGGTTTAGAATAAATGAAAGAGATATGAAGTAGAAATGCTTTGCAGTATTTGGCTAATGCTTAATCTGGGTTAAATATATGGTTTGTACTTGTGTATGCTGAGTTGATTGGGACTGAAAGCATTGCTAATAGATGAAATGTTGTAAAATTAATATTGAAATACATGTCATTAGTATATATAAGGTTTTGGTAGAAAATGGGGCTTTTTGGTTTGCTGTGACGATGAGAAATAAATGAAAGGGATAGTTCTAAATGGTAGAAGTAAATTAAGTGATAATGACTAGGAAACAAATAAACTTATTGTGTATCTGTTGTTTAAGTATTTAGTATTTTTCTAACATATTATAATTCAAAGATATATATGCTTCTTAGTAAGTTTTTTTACTTTTTATTTTCTAGAATTATCGTTGAAGATTGATTGCAATGACAAATAGTCAAATCTTACTACTTGTAATTTTTAATATGTTAAAATTTAAACACTGATGTATGTTATTTGATTTTATTTTTTTGTTTTTTGTTTATTTTTAATAGTTATTATTTATAGTATTCCTATTTTTAGTTTAATTTGTTAGTGTAATTTATTTTGTGAATTTAAAAAAACTTAATCAATACTTAAAATATGTAAAATATTTTGTTAGATTTGTGAAACTAACTAATCAATAATTAAAAATGAAATCAAAGTTTAAATGGATCTTAGTGGGATCTCTTGCTTTTTTAGTGCAAGTGGGTTTTGCT
>JBOFGJ010000852.1:0-5480 GCA_051649065.1 Flavobacterium sp.
TTATTCTCTACATTATTGTTTAATTGTGATAGAACTCTAGCTAAATGGACACGTTGTTTTTCACCACCTGATAAGTGATTGTATTCTCTGTGTTGTAACGGGCAGATATCTATGCAGTCCATACTCTCCTTCACTGCAGTTTTATCTTCTTCAGTAGGGATATGATCAAAGTAAGGGTATCTTCCCATCATTACTACGTCTTCTACATTAAGGGGGATATCGCCATTGTGATGTTGTGAGAACTTTGCTTTGTGCTTAGGTAATTCTTTTGTACACCATTTAGGATATTCACACGATTTAAGAAGTACTTTGTTACCTTTCTCATGTATTTCATCAGCTAGTATACTTAAGAAAGTTGACTTACCAGCTCCATTAGGCCCAAGAATAGCGATAAACTCACCTTCTTTACATTCGAAGTCTATATCATTGATTATATAACTTCCCTTAGCCAAGTAGTTTATTTTGTATGCTTCAATCATGGTTTAGAGTGATTTTTTAAACTTTATCAATATAGCTATAAATACTGGTGCTCCCATAATAGAAGTTAGTATTCCGATAGGTATTTCTGACGGGGGTACTAATGTTCTACTTATTGTGTCTGCTACGAGAAGTAAGATACTTCCACATAGTGTAGATAAAGGCAAAATAAAGTAATAATTAGACTTAAATACTAGACGTAGTATATAAGGAACAATAAGTCCTACGAATCCAATAGTACCTGTAAAAGCTACGATAGTCCCTACCATTAAAGCAGATAGTAAGACAATCATTTTTTTAGTTCTTTCAACAGGGATTCCTAAGTGAGTTGCATCTCGTTCACCTAACATCATTGCGTTTAAAGCCTTGCCTTTATTGATAAGTAAAACAATAGAAGTAAGTATTACTATAGCCAGAATACCTACTTTAGTCCATGTGGCTCCTGCTAAACTACCTAATGTCCAAAAAGTAAGGTTTCTTAATTCTTCATCGCTAGATAGGTAAGTAAGTAGACCTGTCGCAGCACCTGTAAGAGCTGTAATAGCAACTCCTGATAATAAAAGGATGCTTACATTAGTCTTACCACCATTGGTAGACATTTTATAAACGAATGTCATCGTTATAATCGCTCCTACGAAACTCATTATACTTAATAATGAGTAGTGTATTACCTCTGGAATTAGCGGTTTGATATGTGCTCCTAACACGATAGTTAGGGCAGCGAATAATACCGAACCTGCTGTAATACCTATAAGATCTGGTGATGCCAAGGGATTCTTGAACATTCCTTGTAAAGTTGTTCCTGCAAGAGATAGTCCAGCGCCCGTTAAGATTGCCATTATAACTCTGGGAAGTCGAACATCAAAAAATACATAATGGTCGCTTGGATTTACCTCTTGCGTTGTGAACAATATTTTATATAATGTCTGAAGCGTACCCGCTTCGAACTGGTAAACTCCTATAAATATAGACACAGTAGCTATTACAATTAAGAGTATTGATAATAGTAATGCGTAAAAAGAGAGTTTGGTTTTCATTCTGTGATTATTCTGATAGTAGTTTGTTTAATTCTTTTGCTGCTTGGCCTACTCTTGGTCCGAAACCATTAAGTAATTGACCATCCATAGCAATTATCTTTTTGTTTTTACCTGCATTAGTTTTGCTGATACCATCTATTTTTAGAACGCCATCTACACCACCCATACTTTCTAATCCTGTCGTAAACATTAGGATATAATCTGGATTACTGTTTAGAAGAGATTCTGGAGTAAGAGGTTTAAAATCTTCAAACTCAGTTATTGCATTTTGTCCTCCAGCTAAGTTGATGATGCTATTAGCTGGTGTTTTATCACCTGCCACTAATAATGTAGCAGCACCGCGAGCATAGATGAATAATACTTTAGGAGCTTTCTCAGATTTAACTACACCTTGTAGGTCTTGGTCTATTTTATCCTGAAGTTCTTTGTAATTGTCTTTGTTTAAAGATTTAGCTACAGCCTCTATTAATTGTTTAGATCCTTCTAGAGAGAACTCTTGTTTAAGGATTTCTAAACGGATGTTTGCTTTTTGAAGAGATGCTTTAAAGTCATCTTTTAGATCTTTCTCTGTCGCATAGATAACAGTAGGCTTTAAAGCCATAATGCTTTCTACAGATATTTTAGAAGTATGACCTAGGTCCTGTGCTGTTTCTTTTAAATCTGTAGGGTAAGTACTTGTTACGTCTACAGCGATAATATTTTCTTTTTCTCCAAGGGCTACTAACGTTTCTGTAATAGCTCCATTTAGTGAGATAATTCTTTCTTTAACCTGAGTAGTTTCTACTGGTGTAGATTCTTGTTCTTTTTTGTTGTTACAGCTTACTACTGCTGTAGCGATTAGAAATAATGCGACTAGTTTTTTCATAAAGGTTGATTATTTGAAATAGTTCTAAATTATGGCAAAAATAGAATGTTTTTTATGTGATACAAAACATATTTAGATTAATTTTAAATTATTATTTAGTAGGCTAAAGTATACTAATGCGTATCTTTGCTATTAAATTTTATAAGCATTAGAGCGAATAAATGATTTTTAATTAAATGAAAAGTAATATGTTAGATATAAAGGCGATACGTAAGGATTTTCCTATCCTTGCTCAATCAGTAAATGGGAAACCGTTAGTTTATTTTGACAATGCTGCTACTGCACAGAAACCTAAGGTGGTAGAGGATGCTATTATTCATTACTACGAAACTATCAACGCAAACATACATAGAGGTGTACATACACTAAGCCAATTAGCAACTGATGCGTATGAAGAATCTCGTAAAAAGATCCAAGGACATCTTAATGCTAAGCATGATTATGAAGTGTTGTTTACTGCAGGTACTACTTTTGGTATTAATCTTGTAGCGAGTGGTTTTGGAATGCTGCTAAAAGCTGGTGATGAAGTGCTTATTTCGGCGTTGGAACACCATTCTAATATTGTACCTTGGCAGTTCGCATGTGAGCGATCAGGAGCTACTCTTAAAGTAATTCCTATGAATCTTAATGGGGAGTTGGTGATGGAGGAGTTTGATAGATTATTGACATCGAATACTAAAGTAGTTGCTGTGAATCATATTTCGAATGCATTAGGAACAATCAATCCTATTAAAGAGATTATTGAGAAAGCACATAAAGTAGGAGCCGCTGTTCTAATAGATGGGGCACAAGCTACTCCACACGTTAGACCTGATGTTCAGGATCTAGATTGTGATTTCTATGTGTTCTCTGGACATAAGATATGTGGACCTACAGGAACTGGTGTTCTTTATGGCAAAGAAGAATGGTTAAATAAATTACCTCCTTATCAAGGTGGTGGAGAGATGATCAAGACAGTTACGTTTGAGAAAACTACGTATGCATGTTTACCTCATAAGTTTGAAGCAGGTACTCCGAATATCGCTGGTGGTATTGTATTAGGAGTTGCTCTAGACTACTTAAATGAGTTAGGTTTTGAGAATATTGAAGCCTATGAGCATGAGTTATTAGAGTACGGAACGAAGCGTTTACTTGAGATCGAAGGGCTTAAGATATACGGTACTGCGAAAGAGAAGACATCTGTAATCTCTTTTAATCTAGAGGGAATACACCCTTATGATGTTGGAGTGATTGTAGATAAGTTAGGTGTAGCAGTACGTACAGGTCACCACTGTACTCAACCGATTATGGATTTCTTTGGTATACCAGGTACTATTAGAGCTTCTTTTGCTTTCTATAATACGAAAGAAGAAATAGATGTGTTGGTAGAGGCAGTGAAAAAGGCTCAAATGATGTTATCATAATTAAATAAAATTATAACGATATGACAATTAAAGAAATTCAAGATGAGATAGTTGATGATTTTTCAATGTTCGACGATTGGATGCAACGTTATGAATATATTATAGAATTAGGGAAGTCACTTCCTCTAATTGATCCTCAGTATCAGGTAGAACAAAACCTAATTAAAGGATGTCAATCACAAGTTTGGTTATACGCTGAATTAAAAGAAGATAAAATATTCTTTACAGCCAATAGTGATGCTATTCTAACGAAAGGGATTATTGCTATTTTGATTCGTGTATTCTCAGGACAGAAAGCTGAAGATATTTTGAATGCAGATATGGCTTTTATAGATGAGATAGGTCTTAAAGAGCATTTATCTCCAACTAGAGCGAATGGTCTAGTTTCGATGATTAAACAAATTAAAATGTATGCTTTAGCTTATCAAGCAAAGCAAGAATAAAAAACAATAGTATGGAAGAAATAGATGTACAACAATTAGGAGAGAATATAGTTAAAGTACTTAAGACTATTTATGACCCTGAGATCCCAGTTGATATATATGAGTTAGGACTAATTTATGATGTATTCGTAAACGAGAGCCATGATGTGAAGATATTAATGACACTAACGTCTCCTAACTGTCCTGTGGCTGAGACATTGCCAATGGAAGTAGAAGAGAAGGTTCGCTCTATAGACAACGTTAAAGGTGTGGAGATAGAGTTGACTTTTGATCCTTCTTGGACAAAAGATTTAATGAGTGAGGAAGCTCAGTTAGAGCTTGGTATGCTGTAGTTATGGAAGGAGAAATCGTAAATAAGGTAGCTAATAGTGCTTTAAAAATTTTTGATCTAGAAGATCTTTATCCTGCTAATCCACGTATGGATATAGATATAGCACAGTGGTTATATGAAGGTTTTGTTCTTAGAGAGAAAGACTTTAGAGCTGCTCTTAAAGAAGTAGATTGGACTATTTATCAAGATGCTTATGTGGGGCTTTTTTGTTCTACTGATGCTATCTTGCCAGGATGGGCTTATATGTTATTGACTAGTCATTTACAGCCTGTAGCGAAGCGTATTTTCTTAGGAGATAGAGCTCACTTAGAGAAGTCTATCTACCAGGAGTTGTTATTTTCATTGGACTATTCTCAATATGCGGATTTACCAGTCATTATTAAAGGTTGTTCTAAAAAGGAAATACCTGAAGAAGCATATGTTTTAGCAACCCAATTAGTGATGAACCACGCGCGATCAGTGATGTTCGGAGAAGCGTGTTCAGCGGTACCTGTTTATAAAAAGTCAATTAAAAAGTAGTTCATTTTTTGTGATTTTAACTCATTGTTATTATTTTTGACTAAAATTTTAACATTATGAAAAAGCTAATTGTAGGATTATTTAGTGTATTTGCGGTGTATTCTGCTCAAGCTCAGGAATCTGAGGCTACTACAACAGTAGAAATGGCTAGCCCATGGACGAAGACAGGAAACTTTACTTTTTTATTGAATCAGTCTAGTTTTTCTAACTGGCAAGCTGGTGGAGATAACAATATCTCAGGAAATGTAAAAGTAAACTATGATTTCAATTACAAAGAAGGTGATTGGAACTGGGATAACAAAGTAATAGCTAGTTATGGTCTTACAAAGTTACAAGGACAAGATCAAAAGAAAACAGATGATAGATTTGAATTCAACTCAATAGTTGGTAAGAAAGCTCAAGGAA
>JBOFGJ010000853.1:0-2152 GCA_051649065.1 Flavobacterium sp.
CCAATTCAATACCACTGCCTACAGCTACGATATCGATATCTTTCTTAGAATCTCTTTTTAATAAAAAATCTCTTACAAATCCGCCAATTACATAGCTGTCTACATTTAAACTCTCAGCTGCTTTAGAGATATATTCAAATATAGGATGTGTTATGGCTTCTTTATATATTGGGGTATCAGTCATAATATATTCAATAGGGAGTGACTATTTTCTAATAATAGTTACTTGGCTATTTGCTTTTAATTTAATAATCGTCGAAGGAGTAGCTGGTTTAGTATCTTGTTGACGTAGATTCACTACATAGTCAACACCTTCTATAATTTCTTTTGTAATCTCGCTAAAATTACGAGGTGTAGGGTAACCACTAACATTAGCAGAAGTAGATACTAAAGGTGACTTCATTTTCTCTATCAGTCTAAAGCAGAATGGCTCCTCTGTAATGCGTATTCCTAGCGAATTGTCTTCAGAGATTATCTCTTTAGCGACATACTTAGGATTGTCTAATATTAAAGTAGTTGGCTTTTCTGTACAGTTTAGTAAATCCCAAGTTACTTCAGGTGGTGAGCTAAATACTTTGTGAAATAATCTCTCTGTAGTTAATACGATCATACTTTTAGACTCAGCACGGTTCTTAAGTGCGTATATCTTTTTAACAGCTTCAGGATTATTAGCATCACATCCTATTCCCCACACAGTATCAGTAGGATATAAGATAATACCGCCATTTTTAATGACTTCGTATGCTTTAAAAACTTCTTGTTGGATATCTTCCATTATATTGTTGTAAATAGTGTCGTTAAAATCAAGGGAGTAAAATTACTAAAAAAATAGGATAGTAAGGACTGATAGAAGTCATTAAAAACACAGAGTACGCCTAATTTGAAACAATTATAATATTTTTAAGAAATCAACAGTTATTTTCCTTTAATTTTAAACCCTCAGTCTAGGGTAGATATCATTTATATGGAGGACTATCTATATATAAAATACCTTAATTTGTATGTAAATAAAAGGATTTAACTGTGTATCATACCTTTTATGCCTTAATCCTAAATAAGTATAACATGAAAGATTTAAATAAAGAAGAACTATTAGCAATGTATGCTAAGGTGTGTAAGAACACACTTATGGAAACATTAGAAATAGAATACATAGATGCAGGTCCTGACTTTTTAGTAGCACGTATGCCTGTTAACCCTAGAGTACATCAACCTATGGGGCTATTACATGGTGGGGCATCTGTGGCATTAGCAGAGAGCCTAGGAAGTGGAGCTTCATTGATGTTAATAGATCCTACTAAACAAGAAATTAGAGGAATAGAGATATCAGCTAATCACGTAAAAAGTAAGCGTGCAGGATATGTTATCGGTACAGCTAGACTACTTCACAGAGGACGTACACTACATCTATGGGAAATTAGAATCACAGATGAGAATGATGTATTAGTCTCTATATGTAAGATTACAAACATAGTTATTGACAAATAAAAGTACTCCCGTTTTTTCGTAATTTCAACATGACAAAAAAAACAGAAGAACAAAATCAAATAAAAGATGTATTTATTTAAATGTTTAGCAAAACAATACAGTGATAGTAAGCCTTTTGCCATTTATCGAAAACCTAATTCTAAAACAGTAGTAGGGTTATTTCAAAAGACATATACTCTTCATCCTGTTGAGACGTTTGAAGAGCAAGGTTTTGTATTTGTACCATTTGCTGAAGGTAAGCGATTTTATATACCATTAATAGAATCAGCTATCATTAAAGAAGAATTAAACGAGATTGCAACTACGCTAACTGAAGTAGCACTTGATTATAACGATATAGTAGCAAAGCAAGCTTTTAAAGACTTAGTTACCCGATGTATCAATGCTATTAAAGAAGGTAAATTCGCAAAGGTGGTACCTTCTCGTAAAGAAAGTATTCCTTTTGAAGTAAAAGACTTAGGCGAATTATTCAATAAACTATGCAGTATGTATCCTACAGCTTTCTGTTCTTTAGTATATCACCCAGAAATAGGACTGTGGATGGGGGCAACACCAGAAACATTATTAGCTGTAAATGGCAATACATTAAAGACTATGGCATTAGCTGGTACGCAAGTTAATTATGGACAAATTGAAGTAGAGTGGGGGATTAAAGAAAAAGAAG
>JBOFGJ010000854.1:0-2469 GCA_051649065.1 Flavobacterium sp.
CATGATTCGTATACATTTTTCCATGTTTTAGCTCGGAAACTTGTCGTAGAATATCGACAGGAAAGGAGACGTTTAGGGAAGCCTACAGGGAACTCGCGGGTGGACCAGATGATCTTTCAAAGGTTAAATATAGCCCTAATTATAAGTCTTTCAATTTATAGCAGTACGTTTTCTTTTTTAATCCTAAACATTTAGTCATATTTTTATAGATTAAATATTGCATTTCTGAATACGTTTGTCTATTTTTTATTTCTATTAGTTTTGTTTGGGTGTTTTTAAATAGAAACATTTCCGTTTATCCGTTTAAACAAAATAAAAACTTAAAAAGTTAAAGTATGTACGGTTATAGAAAAAAAGATCGATCTTTCTACTGCTAAGAACCAATTGTCTAATGTAAGAGATTTAAAGTAATAGCCTAATGGATAAGGTATCAGACTTCGGATCTGAAGATTGCAGGTTCGAATCCTGCCGTGGGCGATTTAATATTTTAAACTATTTTAGTTTCTTTTTTAAGATTTAAACGAAAAATATTGATTTTAAAAATAACTGAATAATAAATGTTAAGTATTATCATTTTATATACTATAAATACTATACTACGTTTATTTAGATCGTGGTCACCCACAGGGGTCGCAGCGGGTTCCCTTCAGAAATTGGCGTCCAAGACGGCTCCTGGCCTGGCTTCCTGTTCACCGATATTCTACAGCATATACTTGACCAGCAATGCCGAGAACAAGTAAACATATTGTTATAATAAAATAAAAAATGGCTAAGTTTTATTATATTACAAGTAAGGATATGTTTGATAGAATAAAAAGCAAAACATGCTTTAGTATGGTACGCGTAAAAAATGGATTTTGATGTAGAAGTGTTAAAACCTAAAAGTACTTAATTAGAATGTTTTTAAAAATAGACATAATCATTCATTTTTTCTACGTAACATTTTTAAATAAAAATCTAGATAGTTTTTTCTTTTTTCAAAAACTATGATTTAAGCGAAATAAGTTTGTGATTCCCTCTTTAAACTAAGATTTCAGCAAAACACTTTTTTTATTCCTTTTTCCAGTCGTTTGTACATTTAAGTTGAGTACAAACAATAAGAAAGTAAAGTTTTTAGGTCGCGTACGTTGAACGTTTAAATAGTATATAACATACATCCTAACATATTATTCAGGTTTCCGAGTCTCAACCTCAATACGACTCAATTTTTTACTTGCTGCTATCGTGCTTGGGAGGCTCCATTTTTACCATCATTCTTCTATTAACGCCGGAGCATATCAGACATCTGATATGGAATGTTGTGTCAAAGTAGATCCGACGACGGTGTATCCGAAGCGTGTCTATAGACTTACCAGCTGCTTCGGATATACCGTTGAGGGATCTACGAAGATCATCATTCCATGCGACCCCTATCAGATTAGCCCGGCGCCCGAGTCTCCCAGCAATCGTCGTAACGCCAGTGCCACGACAGGTTATTCTTTTTTTTATTTTTTGATGTCATTTTTAAAAAAATTAGGTTTTAACACTTCTACATCAAAATCCATTTTTTACGCGTACCATACTAAAGCATGTTTTGCTTTTTATTCTATCAAACATATCCTTACTTGTTCCTTTTTTCGTTTGTAGTGTCTTACTGTTCATTTTTGTTGTTTTTTAAACTCATTTTAGAAATGTAAAATCATCATATTTTAAAATCGTAATTGGGACAAGCCTAATTAAGTTAATTAGTAATTCATACATATTTATTTATTTGTAAATATTCATAGAAACTTATTCAGCAATTAATCAATATGACTAAATATGTTAGAATGACTAATTATCTTTAACATAAAATAATCTATATTTTCACAGGTAGCAGCGACAGGATGTATACAACAACCTCAAGACACCTCTAAATAAAATACATCCTGTCTGTAAAAGATTGAGATCAATAATACCATAAAATACATGTTTGTCTTTTTTATTTGTACTAGTTTGTTTTGGGTGTTTTTAAATAGAAACAGTTCCGTTTATCCGTTTAAACGAAAATAAAGACTTAAAAAGGTTTAAATATGTTTTCAATTATTATAGGTGTTATTTCTAAAGTAAACGATTTAAAGTCTTAGATATGCTAAAATACGTGTACGGTTATAAGGAAAAAGATATTTCTTGTCTAATGTAAGAGTTTAAAGTAGTAACCTAATGGATAAGGTATCAGACTTCAGATCTGAGGATTGCAGGTTCGAGTCCTGCCGTGGTCGATTTAAAAACAATTTAAAGTCTTAGATATGCTAAAATACGTGTACGGTTATAAGGAAAAAAGATTTTTCTACTGCTAAGAACCGATTGTCTAATGTAAGAGTTTAAAGTAGTGGCCGCGTGGCCTAATGGATAAGGTATCAGACTTCGGATCTGAGGATTGCAGGTTCGAGTCCTGCCGTGGTCGATTTAATATTTTAAACTATTTTAGTTTTTAGAGTGTGTTTTAAG
>JBOFGJ010000855.1:0-3732 GCA_051649065.1 Flavobacterium sp.
TATAAAACTCTTTTTCACTTCCCCTTTCTGCCACTAATAAAACTCGATTCCAATACACGTTATCATATTTTACTTCAAAAACAATTTCACCTTCTTTATTCAAAGCTCCTTGTTTATTGTTCTTACTCAATAAAATATAGCCACCTGAAAACTCTATATCATCATACAATGTATCGACATACAATTGATTTTCCTTAACACTGTATACTCCTTTTTTTCCATTTTTTTCCATGATTATGTAATCACTATTCGGAAATCTAAAAAAACTAATTTCATCATATTGTATATCCAAAGCCATTTTGGGTGTATCAAACAAACTATACAATCCTTTCTTATTATTAATAGTCATAACAAGATAACCATGTCTACCATATCGAATATATTCGACTGCATCATATTTAGGTTCTATTTGAATACCACCTCCTAGTCCATAGAATCCTACCTTCCCTTGTTTATATACCTTAAATAGTCCTTTATCAGGTTCAATTCTATCAATACTATCTAATACTATTTCTTTGCTTTTTACATCGATAATTTGACTATAAGCCGTTCCTGTTTCACTGGAACTTTTAAAAGCTAAAGACTCATATTCTCCTATTAAAATCTCTTGACCAAACACACTGCAACAACATAGAACCAATAAACAAACTAATATTATATTTCTTTCCATCCTTTTCAATTTATTTTTTCCTACAAATTTAACAGTATAAACAACACTACTAACTATATAATCCAAACATTCCTAAAAACCCAAAAAAGGGATTGCTAACGCAATCCCTTTTTTGTCACACAGCTTACAGCTGTTTTATTTACTCTTTAAAGAATATATTATTAGCTATTGCTTTCTCTAGATTCTTTACTTCTTTGATTTGTATCTTAGCATCAAAACCTCTGATGTGTTTCATATGGTGAATATCAGATCCCACATAATCTATCATATCATTATTCAGCAAGTGATTAGCCGCTTCTAACACGTGACCTCCATAATATCCTGTAGTAGACAGTAGATTCATCTGAAACTTACAGCCTGACTTTTTAAGCTTCTTATACATCTCCGTATTTTTATGATAGAAGTTATAACGCTCAGGATGTGCTAGGATAATCTCATAACCATTAGACTTCAAGTGAAACAAGATATCCATTAACTGGATCGGAGGATTAATGTAAGACATCTCTACTAACACATAATTATCCTTTATCGTTAGCAGTTTTTCAGACAACACACGTTGTAAGAAACTCTCATCCATCATATACTCAGATGCTACTTTCAACTTTAATGAAGCAGCTTCTTTAGGCAGTACTTCTAGCACCTCATCATATTTCGCTAAGATTCCCTCTTTTGTATTGTCCCACACTAAAGGTGTAGTATGTGGTGTAGTAATCGCCTGATCAAAGCCTAATGCTTTCATAGCCCCTATGATTGCTTTAGTATCTTCTTTAGTCTGCGCTCCATCATCTATACCAAACATCAAATGTGAATGTATATCCACAAAATCATTAGGTATTAAGGTCTTTAATTCAGGTTTAGATTTAAAAAATGAAAACATATATTATAGTGTATTTTTAATCAGATATAAATAACTTATCGCTTGATACGTTTAAATAGGCGCATCTCAATAGCTATACTTATTAATGTCAATAATACTAAAGGCAGAGTAACCAAGAGTTTCTCACTAGTGATATTAAGGACAATATACAAAATTACGCAAACTAGCGCTAACAATTGTAATCCCTTCACTATCTTCTCTTTCTTTCTAAAAAAAGGCAATAATAAGAATACAGGACTACACAGTAATACCGTGTTATTATTCAATAATTCTCCGTGTAATGAATAAAATCCTACTCCAAAAAAGAATAATCCTAATAATCCCATAATAACGAAGTATACGCTTCTCACCCCTTGATAAGTCATCAACCCTGCTAATACTAAGACTGCTACACTAAAGAACCACATCGAATTAAGACTGAAATTAGAAGTTTCCTCTACTTGTTCTGGTTTGAATACCGTAATAGTCTCAGACACTAATGGCTTACCATCTATCTTAGTCTCTGCTAACCCTTCCATAAACTTGTCTGGCAAGAACAATAATGTATTCTGAGCATCTACCTTAGTTCCAAATATCATATTTATCCCTAACATCTCGAAATATCTACTTCTTAGATAAGTATTCAATATTGTTCTATATGTAGCTGTATTGCCTTCTACATCAACCTTTACAGGAGACTTGATACTGCTATTTACGATATCTACCACCTTAGTTGTACAGTTCTGATCGATAAACTTATAGATATAATATTTATTAGATTCTTCTAGAGATTCATTAAGCTTAGTCCATATCACCTGCTTCTCATTATCTGATAGATCTAAAACTTGTTCATACACCGCACGGCCATCATAGACATAGCCTGCTAAGAAATTTCTATAAGTAGAATATTCTGCAAAATACAGTAAATTCCCCTTCACAAACTTCCCGTAAAAATTAGGTTCACTAAAAGCAAACATACCATAGTTATACACTCGATCTATTCCTTCAAATGGGTCATTAATACGTATAGCTGTATGTCCAAACAATGAATACAACTGATTTCCTGTTCCACAAGTAATAACACTTATCTCTGCTCTATCAGATAATGGTCTATCATTCGCATATGTCAACTGTCCTATCAACAGGCAGAACAGCATATATATAATATTTCTCATCATATATTTTACTCTATTAGATTATACTCTAAAATACTTTGCTAATGTATGAATTACCTCTAGAACATTAATACATCTTCCCTTCTTAAATCATTTATACTACTCACTTTATCAAAAATACTAGATATCATTTTATCACATCTCATCTTACGATCTTAACATACACACTTTCATCAAGCTAACTGCCAATAGCTCTAAGTTATTCCAATTAAAACCAGATTTATAATCATTTGGTATAACAAAATGACCTTGTCTTTACATCATTCTATCAGCTGTCAATAATTTAGATAATAGTTAAACTATATAAAGTAATCCCTCTATGCACTATAAAAATCACTAACTTTATGATACATTTGTAACAATAAACACAAGTAAACCCGTTATAGGTTTATATAAACAAAACAAATTTCTATTATGAAAAAACACATTCCTAATGCCATCACTTTACTAAACCTACTTTCTGGGTTAATCGCCTTAGTGTATGCATTTGATGATAATATCCATATGGCTTTTCTATGGGTATGTATAGGGATCTTTTTTGACTATTGGGACGGATTCGTCGCACGTATATTAGATGTAAAAAGTGAAATGGGCTTACAGTTAGACTCATTAGCAGATATGGTGACTAGTGGTGTAGTACCAGGGTTAGTCGTTTATAAAATGTTAGCCAATATTCAAGAGAATCAAGAAATATATAATCTTACTCCTGATACTTACTATATGGGAGTAGTTCCTTACTTAGGATTTATCATCACATTAGGAGCTGCATATAGATTAGCCAAGTTTAATATAGATACGAGACAGACTGATTCATTCATTGGGCTGCCTACACCAGGTAATGCTTTATTTATACTAAGTATCCCTATGATCATCTCTACTACCTCGTCAGAGACTGTTATATCAGTACTAAGTAATCCTTATTTATTAGTAGTAATCAGTATCTTAAGTGCTATTATTATGAATGCAGAATTACCTTTATTCTCATTAAAAGTAAAACCTAACAACTTAGGAGCATATAAACTTCAAATAGG
>JBOFGJ010000856.1:0-5604 GCA_051649065.1 Flavobacterium sp.
ATAAAAGTGAAAATGGTCGGGTAGTAACTGATACATACACAAGTAAGGCTCCATTTAATCCATGGGCTGACTGGAGTGGGCGTAATAAAATTAGCTATGACAATGATGGAGAAGTAAAGTGGTTAGGAGGATTTGGACAAGTAGAATATTCTAAAGATGCAATTTCAGTGTTTTTACAAGGTTCTGTATCTAATCAATGGTTTAGAAGAATTGATTATACAACGTATGATCGTAGAACGGAAGAAGGTGCACAAGGTTATAAAACATCTTGGAAACGCTTGTCAGGAGGAAGTATAAAAGGAGGAATTAACTATAATATCAATGAGAATCACAATGTATTTGTAAATTCTGGCTTCTTCTCTCGTCAACCTTTTATGACTAATGGTGTTTATATCAATAGAAGAAATGATTTGAATCCAGACTTGAGAAACGAGAAGATCTTTGGACTTGAAGTAGGATACGGATTGAGAACAGATAAGTTTAGAGGAAATCTTAATTTATATAGAACATCGTGGAAAGATAGAATTATCAATACAACTCAAAATGATGTATACAATAGTAGAGCTAATAAGGAATTACCTACTATCGACGCGTTCGCTAATTTATATGGTGTAGAACAGATACACATAGGGTTAGAAGCAGACTTTGTGTATCACTTAACGCATCGTTTAGATATCACAGGATCATTATCATGGGGAGATTGGAAATATGGAGGAACTGTAACTACAGATTTCTTAAATCAAGCAGATGGTAGTCCTATAGAGGATTTAAAGAATCCTGGAAAATATTTGAAGCAAACAGTTTATCTAGATGGAGTAAAGGTTGGCGCTGCACCTCAGTTTATTACTAATATTGGGCTTAGTTATGAGATATTTGATGGTTTTAAAATAGATGGTAATTACAGATATAATGATAAATTCTATGCTCTAGTAGATCCATTAGCATTTAGCAAACCAGATCATAAAGGTTCGATGACATTGCCTTCTTTCTCATTATTTGATGCGGGTATGTCTTATAAAATGAGGGTGGGTAAGGATAAACGCAAATCGTTAAATATGAGATTAAATGTGAACAATTTATTTGATACTACTTATATCTCTGCTTCTCGTACGAATATTCAAACAGGAGATGTGAATAACAAGAATGAAGTAATTTCGAGTGGGACGAATTGGAAAGGTGTGGATGTAGCTAATGAAGTGTATTTTGGGGCAGGTAGAACGTGGAATTTCACAATGCGTTATAATTTTTAAACTTTTGTAAAACCTAGAATTAGTAGTAGACATATGAACGAAAGGTAATTATACAAAATAGGTCTGAATTAGCGATACAAGTATACTATAGTATGGTTTTAGAGATAATGAGAGAGATATGAAGTAGAATTGCTTTGTAGTATTTGGTTAATGCTGATTCTAGGTTTAAGTGTTTTTCATAATTTTTATTTCAGAAGGAGGTCTTAGGATCTCCTTTTTTATGTCAATAAATGAAGATATTTGAATGATTAATGAAATTGTGTATTGTTTTGAATTGTTAAGTTTCATAGAATCTATGGTTCTTAAATCTGATTTTACTATAAATCATTGACGATGGATAATACACCTGAACAAGTTATAAGTGACTACTAACGTAGGTATAAGAAATATTTGGCATAGAAATTATTATGACCATATTATTCGCAATGAAGAGGCATATTTCAACATTAAAAAATATATTAATGAGAATCCCCAAAATTGGGAAAGAGTAGATCCAGATAATAGATAGTGCTAATCACGTTCTGTTGGCATAAAACGGTAGGGGTGATTACACCCTACAAAGAGATTCAACAAAGAGATTCATCTTATGTGATTAGGATTGCAGGGCGTATAATAATAGGCCTGTACTGTGAATGAGGTGATTATCTCAGTCATCCTTCCTCTAACATTTAGGTAACTATAATTTAACCTTGACTTATAATGGCTTATTGGTAATGGGAGTACTTTTACTTCTATACATAAGATTATACACTATTGATGCGTTGGTTAATATTACTATTATTTGTTCCATTTTTAAGTTTGGGACAAAGTGTTCATTTTAAAACGATTACTACTAGAGACGGTCTGTCTAATAATTCTATTAATTGTATTGCTAATCACACGGATGGTTCTGTGTGGATTGGTACTTGGTACGGTTTAAATCTTTATGATGGCAAGCAGATAAAGGTCTTTAAGCACAATCCACTTGATAAAAGTTCTGTCGGAGGTAATGATATTTACTCTTTGTTATGGGATAAGCAAGATCGTTTATGGGTATTGACAGATGGCAAAACAGTAAGTTTATACCAAAAGGACGAAACATTTAAGAACTTTTCGTTTAAGGGAATTCCACAGGTGTTAAGTGTTAGTAAACAAGGTAATATACTAGTACAACTTGATACCAAGCAGTGGTATGAATACGATGGAGAGAATTTTGTTTTAGCTTCTAATAAGCAAGTATCTGAAGTAAAAAAGTACTTAGTCTTAGACGCGCGTAAGAAATCACCTCAACATGCTGATAATGCATTGTTTCTTGAGAATATAAGAAAGCAATATAAGGAATTGACTATTAATGCTGTTACTACTGAAGAGAATGGTGATATATGGATGGGTACGAAAACTTCAGGTGTTTATTTAATTAGAAAAGAGGGGCAAGAGTATCGAATTGTAGAACATCATCAGGTAGATCCACAGAATCCCTTTAGTTTATTGAGTAACGAAGTGATGGTCCTACACCATGATTTATTTGGCAATATTTGGGTAGGTACTAAGGATGGAGGACTATCTATATTGCCCCGTATCAATGCTAATGTAGATTATGTATATGCACATTTGACTAAGCAACCTCATCTTCCTTATGAGACAATTAGAGCTATTGCTATAGATCAATCAGAAGGCAAATGGTTAGGGTATTACACGCAAGGGTTATATTATCAGAAAAATAAACATAGTGCTTATGTCTCGTATCCTATACAGAAACAACGAGAAAATGCAGATTGGAAAAGGATACGCAGTATTTATAGTGACTCACATGGTGCTATTTGGGTAGGAACCTATGCAGGAGTGGTTAGAATCGAGGGAGGAAAACAAGAGTTTTTTGAAGAAGGAATAACGCCTAACTTCCAGACAAATAGAACATATGCTTTTGCTGAAGATATGAATCACTATTTATGGGTAGGTAGTTGGGGAGGAGTGAGTAAGTACAATTCTCTTACACATTCTTTTGAATCTTTTGTGAATCAAGATAAATTGAGTAAGTATCACATAAGGCATATTTCGATTTTAGATAACCAACTTATATTGTCAACAGAAGAGCACGGGGTATTATTCTATAATTACCGTTCGGGAGAGATAAATACACTAGATCAAAGCAAGGGGCTGTTAGGTAATAGTGTGTTCACTACCTATGCAGATTCTTTTAGTGGAGATCTATGGGTGGCTACTTTAGGAGGTATTTCAGTATTTGATACAGATAATAAACTAAAGAAACAGATAAAAGAGGAGAATGGTTTACCAAGTCATTTGATTTATAGTTTAATTCCTTATCGCGGTGATATATGGATTAGTACGACGAAGGGAATTGCTTCTATAGATAAGAAGACGTATAATGTATTAAACTTTAGCAATTATATAGGATGGCAAGGATTAGAGTTTTCAGAGGGAGCGTATAGTCAGAATAAAAATGGATACCTCTACTACGGAGGAAATAAAGGATTAAATATCATAGATCCGAGTCAGATTAATAATTATGATGAAGCTCCACAGTTTAAGGTAATTATTAATGGTAAAAGCTTGTCTAATGATCAAGTGAATCGCTTTAAACCAGAAGATAATAAGATACAGTTAGCGCTCTATCCTATTGGTTTTAATCAGTATCCAATTAATCAATTTGAATATCGAATCGTTGGATTATTTGACGATTGGAGAGCTTTACCTCTAAAGGAAGTCAATCTAGATGATCTAGACCATAAGTTCTATAAAATAGAAGTGAGAGATACAGTAGATAATGAACAGAAGGTAATCTATACATTATCATTTGAAATACAGAAACCCTATTTCTTACAGCCTTACTTTATAATTGGTTTTGTAGGGGTATTAGGGCTTTTAATTTTTTGGCGTATTCGAATTAAACAAAAAGCAATCCGAAAAAAAGAAATAGAATTAAAAAAACAAGTACGAGATCGAACAAAAGAAGTAGAGGCACAGAAGACTGATTTAGCAAGTAAAAATGTAGAATTAAACTTGCTTAATGAAGAGATAAAGCAGCAAAGAGAAGAGTTATTAGCACTCCACAGTAGACTAAAGCATGGAGACATAGAGATGGAGAATTTCAGAATATTCTTTTTATCTAAAATCAAGAAGCCTATAGTGAATACCTTGTCTACATTAGAAGAGTTGAATGTAGATGCGAGTAAGAAAGAGGAATTGGTCAAAGTCTATGATCTAGTAAGGGAGTGGGATTATATCGAACAGGTTAACGACTTTGATAGCGGTGAGTTAGTAAGTGTTGATTTGTCTGTCTTTATAGAATATCTACGAGAAGAATGGTCTACAGTGAGGGAGAAGTTTGGTATTACTTTAAATATAGAGAATGACTTAACATCTAAATGGGTAGAGGTAGATCTACTGCGTATTAAGCTATTACTACGCTATTTACTATTTGAATGTTGTAAGTATATGGATGCAAATCAGGTAGTAAATGTGCGATTCTCTATGAGAGAAAACCTAATAAGTATAGATATTCAGTCTGACAGTAAAACACTATTGACATTCTGGAATGACAACAGAAGCTTTAGTCCTTATTACAGAGCCTTTGATTCTCTATTGCAAATTTTAAAAGGTACTATTGAAGGAAATGAGATTGATACTTTTCATCTTGGGCTGACGATACCTGTGCTGTGTTATTCTAATGAAGGTAAGCAGGATAAAGAGACAGATTGGAATGAGTTTTTAGAAGAACTTCAAGTCTTGCCAAAAGACAAAATGAACATATTAGTGTATTCGAAAGAAGAGGATAAGCCTATTGTTAAGCAATTAATTGGATTTAATCAAGAGGCTAATATCGTATATAACCACACCGTTAGTAGGGTAGTGGGAAATATAGAGCATTATAAGTATGATGCACTAGTACTGTATAATACTTCTCTCTCAGACCGCTCCCTATCTCTGTTTTCACAGATTAAGAAGTATGCTCAGAAGCAACGCCTAATTATCTTCTATATAGCTGAAGAAGTAGATTATTTCCTTCAAGAGCAATTAAGTCAATTAGGAGTGAGTGATTTTATCCATCTACCCGTGAGCAAATCTACTCTAGAGAATAAGATCTATAAGCGCATTCGATACGATAAGGAAAATAAAGAGAGCAATACTGTTCTGTGGAAGACAAATCTATCTGAGGATATCGCAGCACATCTATCTCCTAATGAGAAACTGTTTAGAAAGGGGATGGAGATTATGAATGCACAGTTTAGTGATGCGGGTTTTGGCATCGAGCAGTTGACTTCTGATTTGGGTATCTCTAAGATGAAATGCTATAGATTATTTAAGGAGTTCTTAGATCAATCACCGTTAGAAATACTAATCGAAATGAGATTAC
>JBOFGJ010000857.1:0-3225 GCA_051649065.1 Flavobacterium sp.
GTATGCTGCGAAAGCACCTCTACGTACACCACCTTGAGAAATAGTATCCATAGCTGTATCGAACAACTTCATAAAACTTACAGCACCACTACTCTTACCATTATCTGTTACAGCACTTCCTCTCTCACGAAGAGCCCCAAAATAACCAGAAGTACCACCACCAATCTTAGTTTGCATAATCACTTCACCAAGTTTATGTGTAATACCTTCTATTCCATCAGGTATATGTACGTTAAAACACGAGATAGGCAATCCTCTCTCAGTTCCCATATTAGCCCATATAGGAGAGCTTAAGCTCATCCATCCACGTTCTATCATCTCTTGGAAAGATTCTTTTAATTCTGGTTTATATAAGCGTTTAGCTGCTGCAGTCGTAATACGGTCAATAGCTCCTTCAACTGTCTCTCCTTTTAGTAAGTATCCTCTGTTAAGGATTTGCTCGCTTTCAGAGTTTTTCCACCATAGTTTAGGTACTAGGTTATTGTTATCTTCAGTCTGTAATGGTAATGAGAAATTATTCATAGAATTCTTTGTGATTTTTGAGGTAATGAGATTTAGAATAGGTCGTCAGCTGAAAAACTCTTATCGTGTTTCGTGTAATCTACTGGTCTTTTAGCGAAGAAATCGTCTAAGCTATTAGCGAATACTTCTTCCTCGAACCATGCCATAGGAGTGTATTGTTCAGTTGTAATATTGAAGACTTTCTTAAGCCCAATCTTCTCCATACTTTCGTCTACTCTAAACTTCATGAAGTTTAATAAGTCACCTTTGTTTACAGTTTCTATTTCTCCTGTACTAAAGATCCAATCTAGTATTTTTGCTTCAATATCTATCGATTTATGGATAACTTCGTTTACATGATTAACAAGGTCCTCATCGAAGAAATCTGGAAACTCTTGTCTGATGACATTTACGATATAGATACCTGCATTAGCGTGTACTTGTTCATCTACAGATGTCCAGTTAATAATGTTACTTACATTCTTCATTAACCCTTTAAAACGAGCAAATGATAGGATGATAGCAAACTGGCTGAATAATGAGACATTCTCTATAAGTAGAGAGAATAGGATAAGCGACACTACATATTTCTTGCGATCAGTGTAGTTACTAGAGTTCTCTAATACTTCTGTTAAATACTCTACTCTTTCTTTGATAACTGGTACAGTTAATAAGTTCTCAAACTCATCATTGTATCCTAAAACATCTAATAATCTTGAATATGCTTCAGAGTGTCTGAATTCACACTCTGCAAATGTACTTCCTAGTCCATTAAACTCTGGTTTTGGGAAATGCTGATATAAGTTTCCCCAGAACGTCTTAACTGCTACTTCGATTTGAGCAATGGCTAATAAACTGTGTTTAATAGCTAGTTGTTCTTCTCTAGTTAAATGTGAATGGAAATCTTGTGTATCTGCTGTGAAGTCAACTTCACTGTGTACCCAAAAAGATTTATTAATAGCATCCGTGAATTGGTAGATACCTGGATACTCAAATGGCTTGTAGTTTACTCTTTTATCAAAAATCGACATAGCTGTATTTTTTTTGGTTTGTAAGGTTTTATCAAATCCTTCTACTTAAAAACGACTTGTTTTATGCATAACTAATAGTTTTAAATTAGCTAAAAGACTGTGATAAGTGTCTAAAGCAGTGCAGGAAACTGACAAAGTTATCTTAGCTAATTTACTGTTTACTAAGGACTAAATCAACAAGGAATATTTGAAAAGTGTAATTAGTTATTAAATATCTGTTGATAACTATTCTTTGAGTAAATGTTGTGATTATCGAATTTTAGGTGAGACTATTTATATTCTAATTTATTGTTATTAGATTATCCTAATCCCTTTTCGCTATTCCTGCTTTTTACAGAAAGGAGGTAGAAAATATGTAATTTGTGTTTTTTGAGATGTAGAAGGTAGTCTACTTATTAGATGATTTTATAGAAGAGTATCGTATAATTTTTTCTGTTTTCTATGTATCGCTTTTACAACCCAAAATCAGCTAAAACAAAAATGCGGAAGAATAATCCCCCGCATTTAAAATATATT
This sequence comes from Flavobacterium sp., assembly GCA_051649065.1. GTDB lineage: Bacteria > Bacteroidota > Bacteroidia > Flavobacteriales > Flavobacteriaceae > Flavobacterium. Next base: position 2,049 of record JBOFGJ010000857.1, read on the forward strand.
TAAGCTAGTTTAGCTACTAATTCTCTCCACTGTTCTAATTCTGGTATTCCTGGTTTTCTCTTACCAAAGAATTGAACGATGATTTCTCCTATCTCATTAAACACTTCGATAGAAGTAACGATACCATCTTCAGTAGGCTTACGTACAATCCAAGTCTGAGCGATCTTATCCATATCTAAGTGCATATTGAAGTCTGGATCAAGAACATTGTACCAATTCTGGTGCCACATAGTTCTCTTAACTTCACCTGTATGGATCTGGATATTCCCTCTGTTCCCTACAAAAACCATAATAGGCGTTTGAGATTCAGAAGCTCCTTCTAGCATAGTTACGATTGCATCCTTAGTGATTTGTTTGGCATAGAATTCGTCTGGTGCAAGGCGTAACGCTTGTGTACGAGTCACATTAAACTTTCTTAGCAACATAAAGAAATCATGTGTATCCTTTAATTCTGTCCAAGCACTTCTGAAGTCTTCTACATCTATCTCCTCATCTAATCTCTCGTCAAGATTATGTAAGTATGCTTCTGTAGTTTCTTCTGTTGATTGGTCATCAGAAGTATATTTCTTTACTAATGCGTGAAATGCTTCTTCATTACTCTGTGGTACTAAATATATTTTGTGAATAGCTTCTCCATCTTTACCAAAGAACTGTAAGCTCATTCTATCTTTATCACCTGTTTTCTCTACTACAGCAAATACCTTTTTCCAATGGCTTAAGAAGATTCTCAAGTCAATATCAGGATTGACAAATAAACTTGCATGAGGGCTGCTAAAGTCTGGATTAGCATACACTCCTTTGCGTTCGTGTACACATTCGTCATTGCGAGTTAATGCCATCACTTTACCTAAAGTTTCTACTTCAGATAGCATTGCTTCAAATTCAGGTCTTAATCTAGTTACAGAATCACCTATCTGAGTAGCTAGAAGTTCCATCTCACTAACGTTAAGCTCGTTTGCGGCGTTGCGTATTCTAGTATGAGGATTAGTAGCTTTTAAAGCATCCCAACGTTCTTTTAAAGTCTGAGTGTTTGTATTCATAGTTGTTGTTTTTATGTTCCAAAGATGATTAAAGGATTATTACTCACAGGGTTTTTAGCCACTACACAGGGGAAGTTATATACTTTAGTAATAATTTCTTGTGTTAGTACCTGTTCAGGGACATCGTATATTACTTT
>JBOFGJ010000858.1:0-2698 GCA_051649065.1 Flavobacterium sp.
AACACTATTAATCAACAGTTTAAATATAAGGTTTTTTAAATTAACAGTTGAAAGTTAACAGTGAACGGTTTTAACTTGCCTTTCACCTAGAATCAGCGATAGACCAGTTAACGAAAGTGAATTATACAAAACAGATCTCAATTTATGAAGGACTAAGTATAAAATAGCCCTGTGGACTGTTTTAAAACGAAGAGCCAGCAATAGCAAGACATGTAGTATGGTTTTAGAATAAATGAAAGAAGTATAAAGTAGAATTGCTTTGTAGTATTGGGCGAATGCTGATTCTGGGTTTAAAAGATTATTATTCTTACGAAGTGATAAGTGAAGTGAGTTACCACACTTACCTCTCTCCAAATACAACTAAAAAAAAAGACCTATTACCACTAAAAAAGTGCTAATAGGTCTACCCCTAATTTTATTACTCTATTCTACAGATTATCTAACAAATCCTCCACTAAAGTATATCCTTCTATATACAAGTTTCTCTCCTCTTTATCAACAGCGATTACTTGCATTCGTATATTCTTTCCTTGGCGGATAAGAGCATCCACTTTCTTGGTTAGCAGATGGTCTTCCTCTATAGATAACCCTTTAAACAACTGCATAGTCTTGCTATCCTCGTCTATTAATAACTCATTATACTTTATCATACTTATAATTTAAATAGTGGTACCATCCATCTTACTCCAAGTGCTATCTGATGTTCATTCCTATCTGATTTTGCTACAGTGTAATTCTTATAGTCATAGTTCAGATAATTATACGCTGCGAACAAGCGTAGATTCTTAAAAGCTGCCTCGTTAAATGGATTGTATTCCACCGCAGTAGAAATTCCCTTTAAACCATAAGATACCCCATTATCAAGGTCATTTCTATAGTTATACATCACTTTTACATAAGGAGTTATCTTATTAAACTTATACTTAATAGAAGCAGTAGTCACATTATCCTTGACATAAGCTACTCCTTTAGTTACGGTATTCAAATCTGTAAACGCTGCATCAGCTACATTTCTAAAACCATACATCCAATCAAACTCAGCCATAAAGTTATTAATTGTCAACCTATTTCCTATCGTTATCCAACTATAATATTTCTTCGCATCATGTTGAAACAAGGCATATCCATATCTCGTTTTCAAATGTTTCTTAAACAACTCCCCTTCCCATAAGAACAAGCCTCCATAAGCCTTATTCTTATACGCTTCAGCACTAAACTGCTCCCCTTGAGAGACCATTTGCAATTTAAATGATTGTCCTTTTACTTTATAGGCAACACTAGCTCCAGGGCTGAATAACTCTATAGAACTAATAATGTTGGTGAACATATATAGATCAGCACTGTTATAAGACAACTCCGTAGAACCCCAAGCTGTAAACTGTTTTCCCATTCCCACAGTCCAGTGCTCATCGATATTATACTCTAAGAAAGCAAACTCTAAGGCATTAGAGGCTGTTGACTCATTTAACCGATAACGCAATGAGTACGTCAACTTATTATTGTAATTTCCTTTTAAGTAAACCCTTGATTGTACTAGTCTAAACTTGCTATCACTTGTACCTGCACCACTTGTCTTCGTCAAATTCTCGTACTTGGTATCAAGGAATACCTCTACATTATTTATTTTTTCTTGTGGAGTTACTGTCGGCGTAGGCACCAATACTCCTAATAAGGTAGTTTCTTCTTTTTTATCATCTTGTGCCATTGTATTTAGAGTTCCTAAAACAAGGGCACATAACACATACTTAATCTTCATAGCTTGGTAGGTTTTAGAAAGTCAATATAGCATTTTTTAAAACATAATTAACAAAACTTTACCAAAATTATACAAATACAGCATAGCTATAAATAGAAGTAAAAGCAATTAAATATTCAAAAAACACCTGCAATACAAGCAATATAATCCTAAAAAATACAGAATAACTACTATTAGATTATTTAAAACAATCACAGAATAACACTTCAACCCTCCCCAATCTGCTTAAAACCACAAACTTCGTACTTAATTAATATCCCAACACACAATTTATCTAAATAATACTATGTTATTAATAAAAATAACTATATCTTTATAATGTTGTGTATTAGTATGAATTTAATGAAGAATCACTTTTTATGCCTTAGTGTGGGTATATCAAGTGATTTTTTTATTGAGGTTATCTTGACTTCCCCCTCCGTTTTGAGCCAACCTCATGCTTATACATCCCATTTAAGGTTTGTAACTTTGTCACATATTCTAATTTCTAGTTCATTAGAAATAAATGTTTTTAATTCATCTAGGGATTAAAGACTATATCATTTATCTCAAGAAAAAAGAAACCTCTTTATTTGCCCATTTCCGTCTATGAAATTGCTATTTGACTTTGTATGAAAGTATATTGCTTGCATTGTGAGTCCATGATGAGTCCATTAAAAAGGCTGTTTTAATGGACTCACTACGGACTCATTACGGACTCACTCAAACCAAGACCCCATAAAAATGCCATTTCCCCCCTGTTAAGATAATTTCTGATTTTTTTTTAAATATTAGCCTCGAAGATTGGCCTAAAAAAAAGCACTAAACATTTACCTCATAATCAGCATTAGTCAACTACTACAAAGAAATTCTACTGCATAGCTCCTTCATTAGCTCTATAACCATACTACATGCCTTGCTACTGCTGGCTCTTCGTTTTAAAACAGTCCACAGGACTATTTT
>JBOFGJ010000859.1:0-6982 GCA_051649065.1 Flavobacterium sp.
CAACAATTTGACATTATTAAAGCACAAGAAAAGGTAATTGATTATTATCAAGAGAATGCCCTTAAGAATGCAGCTCTGATTAAAGACCACGCCAAGAAATCATATAACAATGGAGATATTTCTTATGTAGAGTATATACAGTCTGTAGAGACTGCTCTAGCGATTCAGATGAATTACTTAGATGCTATACTTCAATACAACTTGAGTCACAATACGCTTCATTATTTAGTAAACCAATAATATCACAGAAATGAAAAAGTCAATTATATATTTAACCATAGCTACTAGTATCTTGTTCTTAGGAAGTTGTAAGAACTCTGAAGAAGATCACACAGGTCATGATCACAGTGATGAACCTACTAAGACCACTACTACGACAGAGAAAAAAGAAGAAGATGCTAAAACAAAAGAAGTCGAACTTAACCAAGCTCAATATGATGCTTCTAGTATCAAATTAGGACAACTAAGCCAAAAGAATCTTAGTGATGTAATTCGCGTTAATGGTAATACAGAACTACCTGCACAAAATCAAGCTGATGTATCTTCATTCTTAAGTGGTAGTATCACGAATATCAATGTGAACTTAGGTGACTATGTAAAAAAAGGACAGACATTAGCCATTATCAACAGTCCAGAATACATTCAACTACAAGAAGAATACATAATCTCTAAAAATACTTTAGAATATTTAGAACTAGAGTTTAAACGCCAACAGACATTGAGAGCAGAGAATGTTAACTCTGAGAAAACATTCCAAAAAACAAAGGCTGACTTAAACATAGAACGCGCAAGGTTTCAGTCATTAAGCAATAGATTAAGTTTAGTGAATACTTCTCCTACTTCTATCTCTAAATCACTGAGAATAGTATCTCCTATCTCTGGTAATATAGCGACTATACCTGTGAAGATAGGGACAAATATAATGGCAGGACAGTCTCTATTCACTATCGTAGATAACTCACAGATACATCTAGACTTAATGGTCTATGAGAAAGATATTCCTTTTATCAAAGTAGGTCAAAAGGTGTCGTTTACATTTACGAATATTAATAAATCAGAGGTAACAGCTACGATCTTTAGCATTGGTAAATCTTTTGAATCTGGTACGAAGACAGTCATTGCTCACGCTAATATAGAGAATGTGCCTGAGACATTAATACCTGGTCTTTATGTCAATGCATTAGTTCATGTAGGCGAAAAAACAGTAGATGCCTTACCTAATGAAGCTATCGTTAAAGCTGATGGACGTGAGTTTATCTTCGTATTAGAAGATGCACACGAAGAAGAAGGTGGTACATCATACCACTTCCTAAGAATAGAAGTAAAAACAGGTGTATCTGAACTTGGATATTCTCAAGTATCTGTACTACAAGAAATGCCAAAAGGCGCACAAATAGTACTATCAGGTGCATACTACATACAGAGTCACTTAATCAAAAGTGAAGGTGGCGGAGGTCATGATCACTAGAATAAAGAATGCATTATAAACCCAGATTAAGCGATAGACATATAAACGAAAAGTAATTATGCAAAATAGCTCTGAAGTAGAAATACTTTGCAGTATTTGGCTAATGCTTAATTTGGGATAAACTTCATTATAACCAAAAAGGCTATCGTACTGATAGCCTTTTTGATTTATATCACTTATATGTTTATTGCCTAGCATTAGTCTTTACTCTCTTCTCCTATTGAGGATTGCGTGAGGTATCTGTGAGGTGTTGTTGCTGAAAATAGTATTCTGAGCTAGGATACCTCTAGCATTCGGCTACTATTTGGCAATATACCACAAGACAGAACACTTCTCTTCTATTGTTTTACAACTTAATCGCTTTAATCATTCTATCATTTCCTAACATATCTTTTCTCAACTGAACATCTGTAAACGACAGAGATTCAAATAACGCTTTCGTTTCTTCTCCTAAATATTGATTAATTTCATAGAATAACATCCCCCCTTTTTTTAGGTTATCATTAGCTAAATGTGCTATCTTTCTATAAAAGATCAAAGGATCATTATCTTCAACAAACAAAGCTAAGTGTGGCTCATAGTCAAGTACATTCTTTTTAATTTCTACTTTCTCAAGGTTGCGTACATAAGGAGGATTTGAGACGATAATATCATACTCCTCTTTTAACTTATCAAGAGCTAATACGTCCTGTAGTACTGCATCAACTGATACTCCATTCTTAACTGCATTATTCTTAGCAGTCTCTAATGCCACCTCAGATACATCCATTAAAGTCACTCTTGCTAATGGTAATTCATTCGCTAATGTAATTCCTATACACCCACTACCTGTACCAATGTCTAATATTCTCACAGGTTTAGATTGGTCAACACTATTAATAATCCATTCAACTAATTCCTCTGTCTCAGAACGAGGAATCAAAGTATGTTCGTTCACAGTAAAAGTAAGCCCATAGAAATAGGCATTCCCGAAGATATACTGTATTGGTTTCTCCTTAGCTAATTCATCTAACACAGACTCCCAAACAACAGTTTTATCCGTCACTAGGTTAGGGTTCATCATTATATCTATCCTCGTCTTCCCCTCTATTTCTTCAAGAGCAATTAAGAAAAGTTGCTCTGCCTCCATACTGTCATATATAGGAGAAAGGATATTTTTAAAACAAGTTTGGTAATACTTTATCTGCATAGTTATTCTATAAAACGGATGATTTAGCTTAATTTTGTTCAAAGATACATTATTATCAATTTTGGAAAGACACGAATTATATATTTCTCGTTGTATTCAACTGGCACTACAAGGTACTTATGCTGCAATGCCTAATCCTTCTGTGGGAGCTGTCATCGTTCACAACGACAAGATTATTGGCGAAGGATTTACTTCTCCTTATGGAGGAGCACACGCAGAACCCAATGCTATAGCATCCGTTAAGAATCAAGAGTTACTTAGAGAGAGCACACTATATGTTAGTTTAGAACCGTGTAGTCACTTCGGGAAGACACCTCCATGCTCTGATTTAGTTATCGAAAAGAAGATACCACGAGTAGTCATAGGTACTGTTGACCCATTCGCTAAAGTATGCGGACGCGGTATTCAGAAGATGCGAGATGCAGGTATAGAAGTAATCGTAGGGGTATTAGAAAAAGAGTGTCAGGATAGCAATAAGCGTTTCTTTACTTTTCACAATAAAAAACGCCCTTATGTAATCCTAAAATGGGCAGAATCAGCTGATCACTTTATCGCTCCACTAACTAGGGAGACTAATAGACCATTCTGGATATCTAACACCTACTCTAAGCAACTAGTCCACAAATGGAGAAGTGAAGAGATGGCTTTCTTAGTAGGTACACAGACTGTCCTTAGTGATAATCCTTCTCTTACTACTAGAGACTGGTATGGCAAGGATCCTATACGCATCTATCTAGACCGCACTGGCAAGATAGATAATCACTATAGTATCACAGATCACAGTGTCAAGACAATCTGCATAACTGCTAATCCTGATTTACAGTCATCAGGCAACTTAATCTATGAGTATGCTAATTTTAATGATACATTAGCAAATCAAGTACTAAATATACTATATAAACACAATATTATGTCTGTGGTGATAGAGGGAGGTACACAAACTCTACAAAGCTTTATAAATACAGAGCTGTGGGATGAGGCAAGAATCTTCAATGGGGATACAATAATCAGCAAGGGAATCCCTGCTCCTGTGCTACCAGCATTTGACAAAGTAGAAAAACATCGTATTTTAGACAACGAATTAAGAATAGTATATCCTAGATAATGGCAGAACCAATAGATTCATATAAAACAATAAGCCAACCAACAGAAGAAGTATTATACAAAGAGAAGAACAGTAAGTTCTTTGGCTATGCTTTCCCGATACAGCATGAAGATGAAGTAAAGGAAATCATAGATGGTATAAAGAAAGTGCACTATAATGCTCGTCATTGGTGTTATGCTTTTCAGATAGGTACTGAGCATGTATACTATCGTGCTAATGATGATGGCGAACCTAGTAATACTGCTGGCGCACCTATCTATGGCCAAATACAATCATTTGATGTTACAAATATACTTATAGTCGTAGTTCGTTATTTTGGAGGAGTTAAATTAGGTGTGGGTGGTCTGATTACTGCCTATAGAGCAGCTGCTCAGATGGCAATGGAAGAGGCTGATATCGTCGAAAAGACTATTGATAAGAATTTTAAAGTTCGCTTTGAGTACAAGGATATGAATAATGTTATGCGTGTCATCAAAGAAAAAGACCTTAAGATATTAAATCAAACTATGGAGATGAGCTGTGAGATAGAATTATCTATTCGAAAAAGTGAATATGATCAAGCATTAGAGGCATTCGTCCCTTTCTATGAGGTTAAAGTTATAGAGGCTACAGATGAGGGATATGAATAGCCTTATCCAATAAACAGATTCCAAAAGAAATAGCATACACATAAACTAATTTCAGTGTTTGTAGATTCAGTGCTAAAAAAACACTCTTGAGTTAAATATTTTCACATTCTAGCATTCCACTTCGTTATATTTGACAAAAATATACAGTTATGCGTTGGAAAATAATTGCAACTATCTTTGCGATCTTTACGGTTATACTCTTGTATTTCTTCTTTTTAGGAAGCCAAGATTTTGACACAACTAATATCAAGCAAAAAGAGATTACAATTACTTCGCAAGGTGATGAGCTATCTGCTACTATATTTTTACCCAAAAAAGCAGTTCTTAAAAACACACCTATCGCTATATTAATCCACGGAGACGACTCACAAAACAGAACTTCGAACTCTGGCTACCTCCCTTTAATACATCATTTATTAAGTCAAGGAATAGCTGTGCTAACGTGGGATAAAAAAGGGATAGAGAACAGTAAAGATAATTGGCTGAATCAATCTATTACAGATAGGGCTATAGAAGCAAAAGATACATTTAACTATTTAGTTGATAAAGAAGGTATATCTCCTAAACATATAGGTTACTTAGGTTTCTCTCAAGGAGGCTGGGTTATTCCTAAGGCTGCTATTCTTACTAAACCTGCTTTCTCAGTCATCATCGGAGGTGCAGTAAACTGGATGGATCAAGGTGCTTTCTATACTAGTCAGCGATTAGCATCAGAAGGCTATTCTAAAGAACTTATTAAACGCAAAGTAGATTCCATTCGTATAGCAGATTATACGTTATTCTCAAATTACAACGACAGTATTATCAATACTTCAGGAATCGATAAAGACAGATTCTTATTCATCGCAAAAAATTTTAGAGCCGACTCTTCTGAAGACTTAAAAACAATGAGAGGCCCATTATTAGCTTTATGGGGAGAAGAAGACTTAAATGTACCTGCTGATATAAATGCCGAACTCTATAAAGAATATACTGCACACAGAAAAAATCCAATATCTATTATCCAAGTTTACCCAAAAAGTACACACGGCCTACTAAAGTCAGGTTTGTTTAATTATCAATTGGAGTCACAATGGCCAGAATGGAAGAAATGGTTATTTCTCTTTCAAGGAAGAAAAGCGTATAATAAAGATGCTTTATTTCAGATATCAGCATTTATACTAAATAGTAAAAAAGTGTTTTAACTCAGAATCAGCATTAGCCAAATACTCTTCGTTTATATGTCTATCGCTTAATCTGGGTTTAACCTATCTCAAAATAGATATAACATAAAAAAGGCAAAGAGTATAATATCTCTTTGCCTTTTTATATAGTATTTATTATGTTATTCCAATCCTATAAAACCAAGAAAATCAGTATATTCTTGTGCTAAATAAAGTTGAAACCCTTCTGTTCTTTCTACTTTCATTTTTTCAAAACTAGGTTGAGCTACAAGATAGTATAAGAAAGCATCTATTCTATCTTCAGGAACTTTCATGTCTTCTAACAACTCTTCTCTAGAGTAATCTTCGTAAAACTGTTGTACTTTCATATTAAGTTTCTCATAAACAATCTCTTGTTTATCCTTTTTCTTTTGTCCCGAAATCATATTGACTAAAGCATCTATACTAATTCCCATTCCATAATTAGAAGTAGAAGAGAATACTGTATTATTCTTTTTATATTTTCGTTCAGCAGGAGTCATTCCCTTATTAGGGATCCCTTCAAAGAAATCATCTCCAAAATCCTTACGCACGATTACAATCTCTTCTAAAGCTTGGCCTTTCTTAGTCATTGAAACATTGAATCTACTAGCCTTTATATCCTCTGTACCTATTACATAATTTACAGAAGCAAGTTTCTTATCAGAAAAATGTATTGTATCTCCTATCGCTGCATCTAGCATAAAATAACCACGGCTATCAGCTTTAGTAAGTTCTCCACTTCTTTTGTTTTTAATAGTAACAGGAGCTATTTTACCATCGTATAAACGTACGCGTCCATCAAGTAACTGTGGTTTCTGTGCAAACGCTTCAATAGAAAATAAAGTTCCAAGGCTCATCAGCCAATATGCTGTTTTCATAGATTTAATCTTTTTGTAAATATACTTAATTGTTTTAAGTAATTCCTTTGTTCTCGTTGTCTTTTTTACTTCTAATAAGAAAGTATTCTATACACATTCAAAAGAAATACCTGATTGTAATTTATATTGATTCTATTTTTTCAATAACATAATCAGGAGCAGCCATCGGTCTGCCCGTTTCCATATTCACAAAAACCAAAATAGAATTTCCTGTTGTTAATAAATCTCCTTTTTCATTATACAGTTCATAATCAAATTCTATCTTCACAGAAGTCATTTTTTTAAAGATCGTTCGGATGGTTAATTCATCGTCATCGAAGGCTGATTTATTGTAATTCATAGTTAAAGAAACAACTGGTAACATCACACCTAGTTCTTCCATTTTCTTATACGATATTCCTAAATTACGCAACCACTCAACTCTCCCTATTTCAAAGTATTGCGCATAATTACCATGGTATACAACCCCCATTTTATCAGTCTCTGCGTAACGTACGCGTACATTGTAATCAAAATATTTCATATTCTC
>JBOFGJ010000860.1:0-1548 GCA_051649065.1 Flavobacterium sp.
AAGCGGAATGCCTATCGGTATAGCTTATGGTATATGGGCTGCATTAGGTATCACTATTCTAGCGATACTAGGTATTTTCTTATTTAAAGAGACACTTACCTTAGTACAACTTTTAGGTATTGTACTAATCATCAGTGGAGTTCTAGCACTTGAATTAGGTAAATCTTAAACAAGATAACTAGGAGTTAACCCATAATAAGTGATAGAAGTAATTATACAAGATAGATGTGAATTAGCTCTACAACCATACTATAGTATAGTTGCAAAGCTAATAAAAGAGTTACAAAGTAGAATTGCTTTATATTATTTGACTACTGTTGATCATGGATTTAAGCTAGCCTATAAACTTAGAAGGTATAATGACAAGTTATACCTTCTATTGATTCTTATATTCATTAGGCGTCATCCCTATATATCTTTTAAAATATCTACAGAACAACGACGCATCCGCAAACTCTAGTTTATCACTGATTTGCTTTATTGATAACGAGGTTGTATTCAGGTATTCTTTTGCTTTATTAATGACTTCATATCCTATCCAAGACTTCACTGACTTTCCTGTTCTTTTCTTTATCAGCGTACTTAGGTGTTGTGGTGTTAGATGAAGATGGTCTGCATAGAACGCTACATTTCGCTGTACTGCCCCATGTTCATTTAATAACTCAAAAAAAGTATCTGTGATCTCGTTGACTCTATTTTTCTGAAGATTCTCCTTTTCTGATAGTGACACATAGCTTTTAACTACAGCTGTCACCAGTGAGAATGCGAGATACTGTATCATCTGCTCTAACATCAGTGATTTAGGCATCGCATAGTACTTGCAGATTATTAGTGATAGCTCTTCTATCATACTACTATCTTGTTGATTTGGAAAAATAGCTAATTGATTCAACACCTCTTTATTACTACTCAATTCCGGTAATATCGAATACTTCTCTATAAAGTCATATGCCATCACAAAAACAACTACATCCAAATCTTCACTCCATTTCACAGGAGCTACAGTCATCTCAGGTAGTATCGTCAACACCTCTCCTTTTGTAATATGATGACTTATATTGTTAACCATAATAGTTAATGTTCCCTGTTTACACAGTAATAGAATCAACCCTCTAAACTGATAATTCAACTTAAAAAAGGAATTATTCCACTGCTTATCATGATCAAAAATAAACAAGCCATTCATCGAAATAGGATAGTCAATACCATACATCTCATTAAGATCAATAACTTTTAAGAGCTTCATTGTTTTTTATTGTAAAAATATAAAATGAAACAACAGCCCTTACACATTCTCTAAGTTAATTCGTGCCAATACTTAAAATGGAACATAAATACATTAAAATGGAATATCTCTAAATGTACTCAGTACGCTACTTTCGCAACGAAATAAACCCAGAATAAGTGATAGACATATAAACGAAAAGAAATTATACAAAATAGGTCTGAATTAGTAACAAAAACATACTGTAGTATGGTTGAGGAGCCAATGAAAGAGCTATGAAGTAGAATTTCTTTGTAGTATCTGGCTAACGCTGATTCTGGGAT
>JBOFGJ010000861.1:0-1069 GCA_051649065.1 Flavobacterium sp.
CACAACAAGTTGTGCACCAGGGTTTCCTTTATTAGGAAATCAAGATGGAGGGCAAGGAACTTGGACGGTAGTTAGTACTCCAAGCGGAGTTAATTCAAGTAGTATCACTTTCTTACCTGATACTGCACCAGGTTCACCATATACAATGGTAAATGGAGCTTCAATAATAGGAGCTTATACATTTAGATGGACAACAAACAATGGTTCTTGTTCTAGTTTTGATGATGTTGTAGTAACAGTAGCAGATAATATGCCTGAACCATTAATAATTATAAATGAAAATGATGGAACGGTAAAGGTCTCAAATTATCATCCTACAAATATTTACACATTACCAGCTGGTTTAGCGATAGATAGTCAGGGATACATCACTGGGTTTAAATTTAATGAGACATATACAGTTAAGGTTAGACCTTATGGAACAGATGAAAATACGATTTGTTTTTCTGAAGGAACATTTAAAGTAGAAAAAGCAGAACCTTGTACCAATCCAGCTATAGGTGGAACACCAGATGGTTATACGAATGTAGGAATTACAACACAAACCAAACAACAAGTTTGGCCGGAGAATATTCCTAATGGTTTTATCGCATTAGAATCTAATACAAAAGGAATGGTCATTACAAGAGTTCAGAATTCAGCTAAGATTACTGAACCAAAAGAAGGAATGCTTATTTATAATATTGATGAGAAATGTGTACAATTATATAATGGTTCTGTTTGGAAGTGTATAAAAAATACGTGTGATCCTGTAGTAGAACCTCCAAGAAAAATTAAAATAGGATCATTTGCTTCATATGCTATAGGAAAAGCTAATTTTCCTGATTATAATAGTCAATTGACGAATGTCTCTAATTATGGACCAACAGGAACATTTAAAGGAGTTATAGGATTCGAATTTTCTGATTTACCTTCTACTACGCTTACGAATAGTACAGGAAGTCAATTGAAGAGTAATTATGATATTATTAATACAGGGTATAGTAGTATTACTTCTGTTCAAGCTCAAAATGTAGCTGATTTTGTGAAAGAAGGAGGAGTTGCAATTATTAATTTAGATACAAGTTCA
>JBOFGJ010000862.1:0-1765 GCA_051649065.1 Flavobacterium sp.
AATCTGGTAGTACAGTATATCCTGATGATGGGGTGAGTGTGAAGCCTAATCATACCGTGCAGTTATACTTATATCACTTAATGCTATCAGTGGTAAACAATATTCCTTATAGAGATATCGGTAATGAGAAGTATTTGAGCGGATTTATATTTTACAGTAAATCAAGAACAAATAGTCTTCGAAAGGATCATATTAACCTGCGTAGGGTACAGCAAATATGTGAGTTGAGAAATAGAATTGTTCTGAATGAACAAGTTCTTAAGTCTGATGATTTGGGTAGGGTAGGAGCATTGTTAGACTTTATTTCAGGGGAAAATATTGTGCGTGCCCCTAATCTGAATACTAGGTTTAAAGAGTTATTATATAAACAAATTAAGGGATTTACAGAGGTATTAGATAAATGCTCTGAGTTAGAGCGTACTTATTTTTATTCTTTTGTGAGCTTTATAGCACGTGAACAGTATATCAGTAAGTTGGGAGCGGGAGAGTATGAAGGGAGTCACGGATTAGCTAGCCTATGGATTGACAGTGCTGAGGTGAAGAAGGATAAGTATAGCATCTTATGTGATTTAGTGATTAGTGAAAATAGAATATCAGAGGAGGAAAAGCTAATCGTGTTTAAACGTACGTTAGTGGATGACTTTGTCAACTTTAGAGTAGGTGATGTATGTGTATTATATCCTAGGAATGATGAGTCGGATACTGCTGTAAAGCATCAGATATTTAAGTGTACGATACAGGGTATTACTAAAGAGACTGTGACTGTCGTGTTTAGACATAAGCAGAGCAGTATTGCTTATTTTAGTCAGTATCACTTATGGGCGCTAGAGCGAGACTCTATGGATGCCTCTTTTACGAGTATGTATAAGAGTTTATATGCATTTATGTGTGCACCTAAGAGTAAACGTGATGTGATCTTAAATGTGTTACCTCCTAGACAAGGTATAGATTATGGATTCTATAAACCGACGCTGTCTGTGGAGCAAAACAGAATATTAAATAATGCATTGTCTGCAGAAGACTACTTCGTCTTAAACGGACCTCCTGGTACTGGAAAGACTTCTCATATCATTAAAGAATTAGTAGAAGAACTGTATACAAATACAAATCAGAATATACTACTGTTAGCTTATACGAATAAGGCAGTGGATGAACTATGTGGTGCAGTGACTGATGCACTAGTAGATGTGACTACTGTGAATAAGTTCGTAAGGATAGGTAATCCTCTATCTAGTGATAGTAGGTATGAAGGTAATCTTATCAATACTATCATTAAGAGAGAAAGTGATGCTCTAGAATTATCAGGTAGAAAATTTACTAGAAATGTGTTGGCTAATATTATTCGAAATAATAGAGTATTCTTATCTACGGTGGCGACTATGTCTAGTAAGAATGATGTGTTTAAATTAAAAAACTTCGACACAGTGATTATAGATGAGGCTTCTCAGATCTTAGAACCTCAAATCATAGGGTTATTGCCTAAGTGTAGAAGATTTATTATGATAGGGGATCACAAGCAGTTACCTGCTATCGTGGTGCAGAGTGATGCTTTATCCAAAACGAATAACTCTCTGCTAGAACAGATAGGATTAGCAGATAGGCGTAATTCATTATTCGAACGATTATATAACTTCTGTGAGGCTAATAGACTAGATTATGCCTATGATACACTGACTTATCAGGGACGTATGCATAGAGAGATAGCAGCATTTCCGAATGTAGCTTTTTATGAAGGTAAACTGAAAGAAGCATTTACATTAGAAAA
>JBOFGJ010000863.1:0-3357 GCA_051649065.1 Flavobacterium sp.
GTTTTTCCCTCTCCATATATATCCTACTACTGGTCCTATTTTTCCTCTTGTTGCACCTAGTATTCCTTGTTTAATTTCTGCCATAATTCGTGTTGTTTTGGTTAGTTGTGATGTTGTTTTTTTGTGATATTGTTTTTTCGTTGCCTTACGCGGAAATATACGTCTTCGCTCGAGTGAATTTGCGATCTGTGTGACACATAAATTCACCTTATGGCGAAGCCAAACATTCTTAATTATTAATTCCTAAATTCTTAATTGAAGCGCAGCGTTTGTAATATATAAAAATCAGAATACCAAACACATATAGATCAAAAAAACTTTTTAACCTGCTCATCCCACTCCTACTCTAGCCTACTATCAAACAGCGGTAATCCAACTAAAATTATTTATAGAAAATATGGTAGTATTTTCAGCAAATTACGTCTGATTTGCTCCTAATTTTGATTCTCCTGAACATAGCCATCGGCATTCCCTTAAAAATAAGTTCAAGATCATTAACAAGACAATACACGGGCAAAAAACTCTCAACCCAGTTACTGTCCTGCTACTCTCCCTTTAATGTCCTATAATGCAGAATCACTGCGCGGTTTCACTAGGATTAAATGGCGATATAGAGAATAATCCACTTTACTCAAAACAAAACAAACAACTATATATCAATGCATTAACAAAAAAATGAATTTAAAAAAATGTACATAAAATAAAACTGGGAGTATACTAGAAGGCTTACAGAGGGGGTATGTAAAAAAAATTGCACGATTAGAGAGGACAAAAAGTTGTTTTTTGTTAGATTAAGAAGTGACTAATTAAAAAAATACAACTTCATTTTGAGAGGGCAAAGGAATTTGCATTCCGTTTATATGTCTGTCGCTAAATATAGGATTATAGTCCTTGTTTATTTAATAATACTCTTGCTTTGGGCAACATATTAGTTTTCTAAAATTATAGAACTGACAAATTTCGCTAGTAAAAAATATAAGGATATTTTGTACTTTAGCGAAAACGATTAAAAACAATAGTGAATCAACCTAACAAACTATGGATATAAACTTCAATAAAAACGAAGACCACAATAAGCTACTTCTTTCTGACCTTAAGAGAAAGTTAGTACAAGTAAAAAAAGGTGGTGGTGAAAAACGCATTGCCAAACTACACGAACAAGGAAAGATGACTGCTAGAGAGCGTATCGACTATCTTTTAGACGATAAAGCAAATAGTATAGAGATAGGTGCATTCGCAGGAGAAGATATGTATGCAGAGCATGGTGGATGTCCATCTGGAGGTGTTGTAGTTAAAATAGGATATATCAAAGGAAAGCAGTGTATCGTAGTCGCTAATGATGCTACTGTAAAAGCTGGAGCTTGGTTCCCCATTACAGGAAAAAAGAATCTAAGAGCACAAGAAATAGCTATTGAAAATAGGCTACCTATTATCTATCTAGTAGATAGTGCAGGAGTTTACTTACCTCTACAAGACGAGATATTCCCTGATAAAGAACACTTCGGACGTATCTTTAGAAATAATGCTGTGATGAGCAGTATGGGAATTACACAGATAGCTGCCGTAATGGGAAGTTGTGTAGCGGGAGGAGCTTACTTGCCTATTATGAGTGATGAAGCCCTGATCGTAGATAAAACAGGAAGTATCTTCCTTGCAGGTAGTTATTTAGTAAAAGCGGCTATCGGAGAAAGTATCGATAACGAGACATTAGGTGGAGCGACCACACACTGTGAGATATCAGGTGTAACTGACTATAAAGCGAAAGATGACAAAGACGCCCTAGATAAAATCAAAAATATAGTAGATAAAATAGGTGATTTTGACAAGGCTGGATACAGTCGTATCAAAGCTGTAAAACCTGCTCTTAACCAAGAAGATATCTATGGTATCCTACCTAAAGCTCGTAATGAACAATACGATATGATGGAGATAATCAAACGCTTAGTAGATAACTCTGAATTCGAAGAATACAAAGAAGGCTATGGACAAACGATTATCACTGGATATGCTCGTATCGATGGATGGGCAGTAGGTATCGTAGCTAACCACCGCAAAGTAGTAAAGACTAAAAAAGGTGAAATGCAGTTCGGAGGGGTGATATACTCAGACTCTGCTGATAAGGCTACTCGCTTTATCGCCAACTGTAACCAAAAGAAAATTCCATTAGTATTCTTACAAGACGTAACTGGATTTATGGTAGGTTCTAAATCAGAGCACGTAGGTATTATTAAAGATGGGGCTAAGATGGTAAATGCCGTATCTAACTCTGTGGTACCTAAATTTACTGTAGTAGTGGGTAACTCTTATGGGGCTGGTAACTATGCTATGTGTGGTAAGGCGTATGATCCAAGACTTATCTTCGCATGGCCAAGTGCTGAGCTTGCTGTAATGGGAGGTGCTCAGGCCGCTAAGGTATTGTTGCAAATCGAGGCTTCTTCTCTAAAAGCAAAAGGAGAAGAACTTACACCTCAACAAGAAGAAGAATTATTCAATAAGATAAAAGCAAAATACGACGGTCAAGTATCTCCGTATTATGCAGCAGCTCGTCTATGGACAGATGCGATCATCGATCCTCTAGATACGCGTAAGTGGATCTCTATGGGTATCGAGGCTGCTAACCACGCTCCTATCGAGAAACCATTTAACTTAGGGGTGATACAAGTGTGATAAAACCAAAAGAGGCTCAACGATTGTTGGGCCTTATTTTTATTTTACCATTTCATTATATTGATACACTACCTTTTCTTGAAGTTCAAATAGTCTATTTAATTCACTATTTGATATTCTCCCACCAATCTTAGTTTTACTTAACATCTTTTTAGTTTCATTAATCCATTCATGTAACAACTCATAGTACTTATTATAACTATCTAACATTTGCTTCTCTCTGAAGCTATAATCATATTTATTTCTATGTTCATATATATTATTTTCCAAAACAACACATAATTTATTTAGATTATTCAATCCATTTACATCAAATGTCACATTATTTAATTCTTGAATTCTCTCAATTATATCTTGTGAAATTCTATAATCAGACTTAGCTGTAATCAATCCATCTTTAAGTGGTGAACCTCGTAGAGCAATAGGGTCTAATCGCACATCTATCCCTTTCATTTCTTTATAAATCCTATTTCTCAAAACAAAACACTCTGTCTTAGAATCAATTAAAACCTTATAGTATTCGCCTGCTTTTACCCAATTATCATGTTCATATTCTTTACTTTCTAAATAGTTAACATACTTCAAACTTGCTTCAGTAAACTGATTAAACTCATCATAGTACTTGCCCATATTATAAGAAAAAAAGTCTTTTTCTTCTTCTGTTAACGCATCTAAATCATCTGTACGTAT
>JBOFGJ010000864.1:0-1784 GCA_051649065.1 Flavobacterium sp.
ACTTTAAAATCGATTTTACCAGCTTTCACTTCTTGAACAGCTTTCGCTACGTCCATAGTAACAGTTCCTGTTTTAGGGTTTGGCATTAAACCTCTTGGCCCTAATATACGACCTAAAGGACCTAATTTACCCATAACAGCAGGCATAGTGATGATAACATCAACATCTGTCCAACCGTCTTTGATCTTTTGTAAGTACTCATCTAATCCAACATAGTCAGCACCAGCAGCTAAAGCTTCAGCTTCTTTATCTGGAGTAACCAATGCTAACACTCTTACATCTTTACCTGTTCCGTGAGGTAATGTAACTACACCACGCACCATTTGATTTGCTTTACGTGGATCTACTCCTAAACGTACTGCAATATCTACTGATTCGTCAAATTTTGCAGAAGCAACTTCTTTAATCAATGCAGATGCATCTTTCAAAGAATATAATCTACTCTTCTCGATTTTAGCTGCAGCTTCTTTTTGCTTTTTTGTTAATTTTGCCATTTCTTCTTTCTTTTACAATTAAAAAGGAGCAGTTCCAGTTACAGAAATTCCCATAGATCTTGCAGTACCTGCAATCATACTCATAGCTGCTTCAACACTAAATGCATTTAAATCAGGCATTTTGTCTTCTGCGATAGCACGAACTTGTTCCCAAGTTACGCTAGCTACTTTTTTTCTATTAGGCTCACCAGATCCAGATTTCACTTTTGCAGCCTCTAATAATTGAACAGCAGCAGGTGGCGTTTTAACAACAAAGTCAAATGATTTGTCTTTGTATACAGTAATTTGTACTGGTAAAATTTTACCGGGTTTATCTTGTGTTCTAGCATTAAATTGCTTACAGAACTCCATGATGTTAACTCCAGCAGCCCCCAAAGCAGGTCCAACCGGTGGCGAAGGATTCGCTGCACCTCCCTTAACTTGTAGTTTAACTACTTTACTAATTTCTTTTGCCATTTCTTAAAAAAATTTGGCACATCTCTATTGGAAGCAAAGATGTGATTATTGTAACATTATAATTTTTCTACCTGTGTAAAACTCAACTCTAATGGTGTCTTTCTTCCGAAGATCTTAACCATTACTTCAAGTTTACGTTTTTCTTCATTAATGTTTTCGATTGTACCATCGAATCCATTGAATGGCCCGTCGATAACTTTAACTGACTCTCCAACTTCATAAGGAATTAATCCTGCTTCTACTTTAACAGCTAGTTCATCAACTCTACCTAACATTCTGTTTACTTCAGACTCACGTAAAGGAAGTGGATCACCACCTCTTTCACCTCCTAAGAAACCAATAACTCCTGTTATCGATTTAATAGCATGAGGAACCTCTCCTGTTAAGTTAGCTTCAATCATAACATAACCTGGGAAGTAAACACGTTCTGTTGTTTTCTTCTTGCCATCTTTTACAGTAACTACTTTTTCAGTAGGCACTAATACTTGTGATAAGTAATCTGATAAACCTAAGCGAGCTATTTCAGTTTCGATATAATTCTTAACCTTATTCTCTTGTCCACTTACCGCACGAACCACATACCATTTTTTGACACTTGTATCAGCCATAATATCTCTTTTATTTCTCTATGCTGTAGCCCAATTATAAAATACTCCTAATACTCTTCCGAACGCAGTGTCTACACCCCACGTTGCCAAAGAAAACAAAATTGCAAAAATAGCAACTATTATAGTGTATCGTTGAACTTCTGACCACGGAGACCAAGTAACATTACTTTTTAACTCTGTGAAAGCATCTGATATGTAATTAAAAACCTTTGCCATGTTAATATTG
>JBOFGJ010000865.1:0-1128 GCA_051649065.1 Flavobacterium sp.
CTTCAAAAGTAAAGCCTAATTGTTGTTCACAATTGTTGATATCTTCGGCTGTAGGTAAGAACAGTTCTACTGAGTTTGTATTGATATTCGGTATTACAGTATAGTGGTCAAATTTGCTCATTATAAATATTTGTTTTCAATGTTATCTAATCCACTTCTAAAGTCGTGATTAATTTGATATAATTCTTCAGCAGGTACATCTTTTATTGAAGTATTACTGATATGTTTTCCTTCCTTTGTCCACATAGGAGGGAAGGTATAAAATGCTCTGTCTAATGTTAGTCCAGCTACATCCTCTTTCCATGTACCCCATCTAAAGTCTTGGTAGAACTGATCTAAGTTACCTGTGATAAAGAAGTGTAGCATATCAGAATAGCTGATATCTAATGCTTCAAAGTCTAAAGTATCAGGAGCAAAGTAATAGATACTTCCTACGTCAGAACCTAAAGCTCCAGAATTGATACAGAAGTAACCACCTAATACATCTAATGCTACAATATAATAACCTTTAGAACTACCTTCACCATCAATAGTCTTGTTTGTATTCCATTCTAATGCTGAGGTTAGGATATTCTCTCCCTCTTTAAAACCTCCACCTAAAACTCTTATCCAACCGTTATCTATCAATAATCCACCAGTCTCATATACAATAGCTCCTAGTGGAGAACGCGTAGTTATTTGTAACTGTAGTAGAGCTTCCTCTGCGATTTGTCTACTGTGTTGAGGTAGTATCTCGACAGGACGTATGGCATCTTGTATCCATTCTTTTACAACAGCTAGTCCAGGGTCTTCTGTATTGATTAATTCTTCTAGTGTTCGCATTGATATTATTTTTGTGCAAAATACAAAAAATAATAAAGGCTGTCTATGTTGATAGACAGCCTTTATTGTTTCTAATAAGTATATTTATATGGTACTAGTTGCTCAAAATTGCTGCAGTAGCAAAGAGTGTAATTGCTAAAATAAAGAAGACAATACCAATTAGTGAAATTACTAAACCAGCGATAGCAAATCCTTTTGGTCTTTTAAACATACCAACTATAGAAAGGATTAATCCTAATAACCAACAGATACCATTAATAATAGGAATCCAAAAAAGTACAAAAGCAACAATAGATAAGATAAATC
>JBOFGJ010000866.1:0-2126 GCA_051649065.1 Flavobacterium sp.
TGCACTTATAGGAGACCAATGTCAGACGGAGTCATCAGGTAATATCAATGAAACTACAGCACGTGAGTATGCCTTGTGTGGTGTAGATTATATCTCTTCTGGTGCATTGACACACTCAGTGTATAATATGGACTTAAGCTTAAAGGCAGTATTATAGTTAGCAATAGGCATAGAAAAAGAAGTACTACTAAAATGATATTCTAGTATATCAGAGTAGAAAAAGTCTAACAATAGAAAAGAGGAACAATGTCGAAGGAAATAGAAGAAAGAATAGATAGGATACCTATCCTTAATACCATAGTCCGCTCGCTAAAGTGTATTCGGTTTAGGGTATTAGAGGGGTATTCTCTTTATGATTTAATAGAGTTGTATGTGTTAGGTATTATAAAAGGAGCATTCTCCTATCGAGCAGGATCTATTGCTTTCAGCTTTTTTATGGCTTTATTTCCCTTTGCTTTATTTATACTTAACCTTATTCCTTATATACCTATAGATAATTTTCAGGTAGATTTTATGCAATTCATTGCGAGTTCGGTACCGCCAACTACTTTTGATGCAGTAGAGTCTATTCTGACAGATATTATGAATAACAGTTATCGATCATTGTTATCTTCAGGTTTTTTGTTGTCTATCTTTTTAATGACTAATGGGGTATTTGCTATTATAGGTGGGTTTGAGTCTTCTTATCATATCATTGTCTCTCGCAATATCGTTCGTCAGTATTTGGTAGCACTTGTGTTATCTGTTTGCCTAGCTGTCCTTGTGATTTTCTCAGTGGCTTTCTTTGTTACTCTAGAGGTGTTTATGTATAAGTTTAATCTTAATTCTTTACTTATACAATGGTCTAGAAGTATCTTTTTATTATTAGTAGTGTTGACTACTACTTCAGTATTATATAAATTCGGAGCCAAACAGACTAAGCAGATGTCGTTTATCTCTATTGGATCAGTATTTACTACGATACTATATATTTTGACCTCCTACCTATTTGGAGTATATGTATTGAGATTCGCTAGGTATAATGAGCTATATGGATCTATCGGGACATTATTAGTAGTGATGTTCTATCTTTGGATTAACTGTATGATTCTATTGTTAGGTTTTGAATTAAATTTGGCTATAAATAAATTAAAGTCAAAAAAATAGCTATATTTGAAATATAACGACTAAAATAACTCGAAACCATGAAGAATTTTTTAACAGCACTGGTACTAGTATTAGCAGTATCAATATCAGCTCAAGCTCAAGGCATAGCAGGCAAGTGGAAAACGATAGATGATAAGACAGGTAAAGAAAAATCTATCATCGAAATTTTTGAGAAAGACGGCAAGTACTATGGAAAAGTACTTAAGTTATTAAATCCATCTAAAGTAGATCCTAGATGTGATAACTGTGAAGGTAGCGATAAAGGCAAACTTATCGAAGGTCTTGTTATTATTAAAGGACTAGAGAAGAATGCGGATGAATATACTGGTGGAAAAATCACGGATCCTGAGAGTGGAAAAGTGTACAAATGTACTGCGAAGCTAAATGGAATAGATAAACTGGATGTAAGAGGGTACATAGGAATATCATTAATAGGAAGAACACAAACTTGGAAAAGACTTTAAGAGATTGTTGAGAGTTTAAGTTTTAAACACGGTTTAAAATAATTTAGAAGAATAAGACTTATTATATAAGGTCATTAACGAAAGTTAATGACCTTTTTTTGTCTTCGTTCAGAGGATATTAAAATGAAATTTGTGTATTGAGGTCTTCAAGAATGCAACAAGACCTCTTCAGGAGTTTTTCAACAAAGAGTCGTTTTTATGGAGCATTCTTGTAGTAATGTTGAAGGAGTATTGAATGAGTTGTTGTAAAGTGTTATAAACACTAGTGTTATAAGGATATGTGTTTTATAACTCAATTTTTTGTTTCTATTTAATTTATTGATTTTTAGTTGTTTGTTTGATTTTAATGAAAAAAGTGCTTCACTTTTTATGAAATTCCTTCATAAAAGACTGTTTTAACTTGAAAATGGAGAGAAAGTTAAGTGTAGATGGAATGAAAAGGTCTTTTTGTTGTTGTTTTTTGAGAGCGAAAACAGAAAAGAGGATGTGCTTTTTTAGTATTGGAATTATTAGAGG